>OMUK01000080.1 GCA_900314215.1 uncultured Prevotellaceae bacterium | reverse complement strand
ATTGCAGCACGCCCACGTCCTGCGACTGCCAAAAGCAATGGGGAAAAACCATGAACCGTGTGGGAAAAACCGTCCGAACGCCCGCTATAAAATAATCTTAATTTTGACAGGCCAAAGCAATCTTAAATGAAAGAGCCGTGGCCTGGGTTTGATAAAAATACGCATGAACCTTTTTGCCTTTATGATTTTTTATTAACTTTGCGAAAGTTCTAACAAGATTCAGCGAAAATACGACCAAACTGTCATAATTTAATTTTAAAACATTTATAGGTTTATGAAGAAACTCAACCTCACCAAAGCTATCCTTGTGATGGCAGTCATGGCGCTTTGTGCTGCAACGGCCAGCGCACGCGCAACCTATGCGAGTTACAAGTACATGTGGTACAAGCTCGACACCATCAACAACACAGCTGCCCTCTATGGCGTGCAAAAGGACACCACCGTCATCAACATCCCCAGCACCTTCTCGGTGGGCGGTGTCACCTACAACATCACTGGCGTGGCACCCTATGCCACCTCGCGCAAGGGCTACCACAACTTCACTCCCTATGACCCCAGCACCTTCAAGACCGTGAGCCTAGCCTCGAGCATCACCGAGATTGGCGACCATGCATTTGAGGGCCTCATTGGCGTGACAAGATTCTCAATGCCCCGCAAGATTGAGAAGATTGGTGCTGCCGCATTTAAGAACTGCTCGGCAGCCACCACTATGGGCATGACCACATCTGGTGCCAAGTCGCTCACCACTGTGGGCGACAGCGCATTCTACGGCTGCGCAGCGCTCACCACGTTATCGCTCAACGAGAATGTGGCGCAACTGGGCCAGCACGTGTTTGGCGGCTGCCCCAAGCTCACCCTTACCTGGAACACCGACAAGGTGCCCGAGAGCTACTTCTGGACTGCCGAAGAGGGCTACAAGCAACCGCTCAACGAGGTGAAGCTCATCTCGTTTGGCAGCAAGTGCACCGTCATCCCCAAGGGATTCATGTACGAGAACACTGACATTGCCAGTCTGGGCTCTTTTGGCTATGTGGCCACTGTGGGCGACTATGCCTTCTACCACTGCCCCCTGCTCTCCAGTGCCAGCACCAAGACGCTCAGCATCAGCAGCCGCATCAAGACGGTGGGCAAATATGCCTTTGCAGGCAACAAGGCCGTTAAGGCCCTCACCCTCTACAGCAACCTGGAGAGCGTGAGCGAAGGCGCTTTCTCAGGCCTCGACAACCTGAAGGTGCTCACCACCCAGAGCGAGGACCCCGCTGCCTTGTATGCCAATCTGCCTTTTGGCAAAGCTGAGACCGACGCCGAGTACAATGCTGTACTCATTGTTGCCAAAGGCAGCGAGAAGGCCTATGCCGAGGCTGCAGGCACCAAGTGGTTCAAGAATCAGCTCACCAAGGTTTGGCTCAACAAGGACGGCGGCTTCAAGACCCTGCTCATGGGCGACCCCTACCACTACACCCTGAGCACCTCGATGGCAGGTGTGATGGCCATGGGCAACCTGCTACTGGTGAAGGACAACGACATGCTGCTTGATAAAGACGTGATCGACACCACCAAGGTGCAGGAATATCCTCACATGGCCGACATCACCAGCAAGGAAAAATATGACCAGAGCGACTGGATTCTGCTCACCAATGTGCCCAATGCTGCCGAGTGCGTGGGCAAAGCCATCACCAACAGCGATGGCGGCATCGTGGGCCAACCCCTCGACACCGTGAACTATGTGATGAAGTACACTCCTGGTCTCACATTCTACACCAACCACGACTATGCCCCCTACGACACGCTGAAGATTCAGGGCCCCCGCGACTATGAGCTCAACACCTACATCCCCGCCAACTTCGTGCCTCAAAATAAGTACTTCTTCGTGACCCCTAAGGCCATGGAGCTTGCCAATGTGAAGTGGGCCCAGTATGTGGGCAACGACCAGTTTGTGATGCCTGCCAAG
The DNA here is from genome assembly GCA_900314215.1 of uncultured Prevotellaceae bacterium. GTDB lineage: Bacteria > Bacteroidota > Bacteroidia > Bacteroidales > Muribaculaceae > Sodaliphilus. The sequence goes on along the minus strand of OMUK01000080.1, from coordinate 9,093 downwards.
GGCACCGCAGTCGACACTGTGGCCGACGTGAACCCCGAAGACCTTGAAGGCGGTTTCGTGATTTATACCGGTCTGCTTCCCGAGGGCACAAAATTCGTTGAGGGCAACATCTACGCAATGAAGGCCGTGATTGCCAATGGCAACGATGCCACCATTTCCAGCTTGCTGGGTGGTGCTGGCCTGAAGGCTCCCAAGAAGGCCGATGCTGCACCTGCCTACGTTGTGGTTCCTCTCGAGATCACCAGCGTGACCGAAAATTCCACCCCCACAGGCGTTAACGATGTGAATGCAGCCAAGGCAGTGCAAAGCGTGCGCTACTACAACGTGGCTGGCCAGCAAAGCGCCACTCCTTTTGAGGGCGTCAACATTGTGGTCACCCGCTACACCGATGGCTCAGAACAAAGCAGCAAGCTGCTCAAATAATTTCAGCTATGAGATTATCAGGACTATAGCTTAATATATCCCAAGAAATCTTTCCACAATCGGGGCACAAGGCATCAAAATGACCTATAGGTCCCATTTTTTGTAATTTCAAGGATTGGGGTTTTAACTGAATTTTGTGATTTACAAACCAATAAGCAATATTTTATGCTGAAATGAAGCGATGTTACTAAAATATTGCTACATTTGCATATTCTTGTAAACTTGTAAACTTTTCAGTTTTCCCACATTAAATCAAGCACACAAAAATCATGATTAAGAGATTGGCCTTTTTGCTCATGCTGGCAGCACTTGCGGGCAACCTGATGGTTGCACAAAATCAAGACCCACGGCTCACTGCCCAACCCAGGTTCACACAGAAAGGACAGGTGGCGCAAGCGGCGCAACTCGCCCTGACCCCCAGCGATGTGAGCCGGGTCGTGGAGCTGGCTGATGTAGTGAACTATGCTGAATTTGACAACACGCTGAGCGTGAGTGGCACCGACACCACCCGCACCAGCGAAATGAGCGGCATGCCCAAGTTGGAGCGCATCCAGGGCACCGACTCGGTGCGCATGAGCGGGCTGTGGGGATTGAGCGGCACGCTCAAAGCCACTGTGGACCTTAACCGCGGCGCCATCAGCATCATCCCTGGCCAGCTGGCCGAGAGCAGCTATGGCGCTGTGTGGGCGGTGTCGTTTGACCCTCAAACCGACAAATACAGCACGAGCAAACCCATCGCGGGCACGATCGACACCGACGGCATCACGCTGGGACCATGGGGCGTGTTTGTGATAGGAGGCGAATATTCAGGTGCCTACTTTGCCCTGCTCAATGGCGGGTCGCGACTTGCCGCCACCAATGGCAAGATGAGCGACTACGAGTTTGCCAGCGACCAGGTCACAACCTATGATGTGCGCATCGACCAGAGTGCCGACGGCAGCAAGGTGCGTGTGGCCAACTTTGGCGGGCAGAAGAAGGCGGTCACGGTCAATCTGAATCCCGATGGCACTGCGAGCGTAGCGCCCCAAGTGGTTGCCACGAGCTCCAAGCTTGGCGATCTCATGTGCTATCGTGCCGACTGGGAAAATGAGCCTGGCATGCTGCAAGGCAACATTGGTGGAACAGTGACAGCAAGCAAAATAACGCTGGGCAACTGGGGACTCTTTCGCCGTGCTGCCCATGCCACCTGCTTGGTACAAAACGAATCGTCGACCATCACGCTCGCCAGCGGCGACTTCAAGTTGCCCGCTGCCCTGAGCCTTGATTGGACGGGCTCCGGCACTGTCGCCGACCCATATGTGATTACCACAAGCGACCAGTTGCGTGCCTTTTGCCAGCAGGTGAATGGCGGCAACAGCTACAGCGGCAAGCACATTGCGCTGGGTGCCGACATTGACCTGGGCGATGCACAGTTCGACCCAATCGGCTCGGCCGAGCACCCCTTCAGCGGTCACTTCGACGGTCGAGGCCACAGCCTGACCAACGTGACCATCAGCTTGGGTGAGCAGCCTTATGGCGGCATTTTCGGCTTGGCCGATGCCTCGTCGGTGATTGAAAACCTGACCACCAATGGCGTGACCATTAGCGGCATGGGCAGCTCACTGGGCGGCCTGATTGGCCGCTCGAGCGGCAGGGTGAACCAGGTGGCAGTGCTCAATGCCCAAATCACCCACAAGGGATTCATCGGCGGTGGCGTGATTGGCACCTACGACGGCCCGATGCTCAGCGGGGCCACATTTGGCGGCACCATGAGCGGCATGGGCGACACCGGCGGTGTGCTGGGCAACCTCAAGGGCAATGCCCATGCCACGGGCCTGGCAACCCTGCCTGGCAGCAAGGTCAACAATGATAAGGGACTCTACAGCACAGTCTACAAGGGTATAGGAGGACTGGTGGGCGCCACGCGCCGAAGCAACGAGACCCTGACCCCGACGCTCACTGACAGCCACAACATGGCAGCTGTGACCGAACGCACCGGCGTGGGCGACGCTGGCGGCGTGGTGGGCGATGTGCTCACTGGCACCATCAGCAAGTGCTACAATGTGGGCCTCATCAAAGGCCAGAGCACAGTCAAGACCGATGCTTCGAGCATCACTCCTGGTGCCGTGGGCGGCGTGGCTGGCCTGCTCTACGGCGGCGCCGTCACCGACTGCTACAATGCCAATGTGGTGGCTAACACCAATGAAAGCCGCTATGTGGGTGGCGTGATTGGCTCAGTGGTTCCACCCAACATCATCACCCAGAACGGGGTGCGCACCATCACCTTCACCAGCACGGTGAAACGATGCTACAATTCGGGCGAAGTGCTCATGCAGCCCGCCAGCGCCACGATGGGCGTCTATGGTTCAACCTACAGCGACACCATCTTCACCTACTGCTACTTCGACCGGCAAATGACCCGTGCAACCCAAAGTTCAATTAAGGCAGCCATACCTACCGCCGCACTGGTGAGTGGCACGCTGCCCACAGGCTTTGGCACCAATTGGGTGGCCAGCGCGGGCTACTATCCCCGCCTGCAAGGTGCCGATGGCACGGCCGATGCCCGAGTGAGTGCAGTGCCTGTGTTGCTTGCCGACGATGAGACAACCGACAAGGTGAAGAGCAATTTTGCCCTGGGACGAGCTCCACAGGTGTCGTGGGCTGTGAAGAGCGCAGGGACCGCACTCGCCATTGAAGGCGACTCAGTGAAACTCAAAAACGCCTCGGCTACCGAGGTGCTCACAGCCTTCAGCGGCAACGGCCCGGGCAAGGTGGTGAGCCTGAATGTGCTCAATCCAAGCCTGTTCAGCGGCAAAGGCACTGCCACTGACCCTTATGAGCTCAAAACTGCTGACGACTGGGTGAAACTCAACGACATGGTGGTGAACCACAGTCAGCCCTTCGAGGGCGACCACTTCAAGCAGGTGGCCGACATTGATTTTGCCGGCACTTCATTCAATGGCGTGGGCATTGGCGGCAACCAGCAGTGGGCCTTTGCCGGCACACTCGACGGTGGCAACCACAGCATCACGGGCCTGAACGTGAAGGGAACCCGTGCAGTGGGCCTGCTGGGCATGATTGCAAAGGGCGGTGAGGTGAACAACCTTGTGCTCGCCGAGGGCAACACCATTGCAGGCACCGACTTTGTGGGCAGCCTGTGCGGTGTGAACTTTGGCCACATCAGCAATGTGGTGAGCCGCGCCAAGGTGAGCGCCAAGCAGAGCAATGCGGGCGGCATTGTGTCGCTTGTGCAACCCGGTGCAGTGGTTGAAAGTTGCTACTATGGCGGCACCGTGGTGGCCGACAGCAGTTACGCCGGCGGCATAGCGGGCCAGAACGGAGGCACAGTGAGGCAAAGCCAGAATGCGGGCAACATTTTTGCCCACACGGCAGCCGGAGGCATCGCAGGCACTTGTGGCGGCGGAGCTGCAACCATTGCCGGGTGCATCAATTCAGGCAACGTGACCTCGAGCACCCTTGCAGGTGGCCTGGTGGGTGACTTGCTTGGCTATGCCGCCAGCCTCAACCACAACATCAACTATGGCATTGTGAGCTGTACCGGCAATGACCAGCGTCCTGGTGCCCTAAGCGGCACCGCACCTGCAAAGGGCAGCGTGGTGAGCAGCAACATCTACGACGCTCAGCTAGGCTTCAATGGCGGCACTCCGGCTGCACAGGTTGAGGGCTACGAAGGCACACTCACACGCAATCTCACTACAGGCAAGGCACTTGCCGGCTGGGACAAGGAGCCCATCAGCTGGGCCGCCGGGCAGTATCCTGTGCTCAAGGCATTCGCTGGTGAGGACGAGGCTGCATCACAGAGCCACATGGTGGTGACCTTTGCCGACCTTGAAACTGCCGACAACTTTAACTCGAAAGCCCAGCTCAGCGCTGCCGACGGCCTAACGTGGACATTGCTCCATGGCAAGGACTATAGCGTGAACGGCAACATTTTGCTGCACAGTGTCAGCCAACCCAGCGTGAGCACAACCGATTCATTGACTGCCACTATGGGTAACGTGAAGCGCATCATTGCGCTTCACTCGGTGCCATCGGCCTTCAAGGGATCGGGCACGGCCGATGATCCATATCAAATTTGGAACACTACCGACATGAGCAACCTGGCTGCGCTTGTCAACGGCCACAACCGCAATTTCAAGGGCTACAGCTTTAAGGTAATGGCCGACATCGACTTCAAAGGCACAACCTACGAGCCTGTTGGCTTGGAACAAAACCTCTTTGACGCCGAATTTAATGGCGATGGGCACAAGTTCACCAACCTCACCTACAGCAACGACTCGGTTGAGGCGGTTGGCCTCTTTGGCAACGTGGGTTCGGAAGGCTACATTCACGACCTCAATCTGGCAAGCGGCAGCATCAAGGCATCGCGCTTCACAGCTGGCTTTGTGGGCACCTTGTGGGGCCGGATGGAGCGTTGCGATAACCATGCCGCCATCAGCACCGGCACATTTGGCATGGCTGGCATTGTGGCCTATGTGAAACAGGGCGCCAATGTGGAGCAATGCCACAACTACGGCACGCTTGATGGCAGCCGAAGTTTTGGAGCCTGCATCGCCTACCAGATTGACAGTGCCGCAGTGGTGCGTGGCTGCGTTAACCATGCGCCTATGAGCGGCAATGACCTGAGCGATTTGGCAGGCATTGCCTACTATAATTACGGCACCGTCGACAGTTGCTTCAACTATGCTAACATCACAGGCTCTGACAATCTGGCGGGCATCGTGCTGCAAACCCATGCCAGCAGCGTGGTGAGCCGTTGCGTGAACCGTGGCAATATCAAAGCTGATTATACTGATGTGGGCGGCATCATCTGCCGCACCATGCGTTCTAAAGTTCCTATTCAGGTCACCGAGTGCATCAATGAGGGCCAGATCACGGGCTCAGGCTCACAGGGTGGAATCATTGGCCGTGCGTTGCCAGGCATCGTCATCAGCAATTGCGAAAACCATGCATCGGTCACCTGCGTTGACGGGAAATATGTTGGCGGTCTGGTGGGCGAATTAGGTGCAGAGCCTGATAAGGGCACGTTCGCCTACACCACATTGCTCACTCACAGCCACAACACAGGTGCATTAAGCACCCAGAAGGGCACTGCTGGCGGCTTGGTGGGACTGATGCACACCGGCTCAATGGTTGCACTCTCAGTTAACGAGGGCACCATCACAGGTACCGGCAATGCCGTGGGTGGCATTGCCGGCGAATGCAACGGCGAGGTGGCCAACAGCTACAACATGGCCCCAATCTCGCTCAAGAACAGCACATCGGCAGGTGGTGTGGCCGGTAAAGGCAACGGCTCCATAAGCGGCAGCTTCAATGCAGGCAACCTGACGGTCACTGACAACATCAGCACCGCGACGGCAGGTGGACTGGTGGCAACAGGCAGCTTCAGCCTGACTGGAAGCTATAACCTGGGCACCATCTCGGCCCGCAACGGCATAGGTGGCCTGGCAGCACAGCTCAGCAGCGATGCCAGCGTGAATGCCTGCTACAATGCGGGGCGGGTGGCATTGCTGCCCGACACCTCGGTGCACGAGCCTAAAGTGGGCAACCTGGCTGCCATCACGGCTCTGCCGCTTGACGACTGCTGCTTCGACTCAACAGTGAATCCCGAACTTTTGGCCACAGGCGACAGCATGGCAGTGGCGCTCACCACCCGCCAGCTGACCTTGCGTCAATTTAACGGCAACTATGTGCTCGCCGAGGGCTTCTATCCCATGAGCGCGGCTTTGGAGACCGACACCTTGGCGCGTTGGGCAGCAGCCACTGTGGTACCTGCTGAGGGTGATAACCTGATGAACGTGACTAAGCCCTTAGCACTGGGTGATGGCTCAGCGCTGTGGAGCACCAATGCCAGCTTTGTGACGATAATGGGCAATCGTGCCTACACAACCGCTACCGGCCAAGCCACACTCACAAAGCGCTTTGGCCAGTATGCCCGCGACGTTGTAATTAATGTGAAGAAAGCCAGTGGCTTGCATGGCGACGTGAACCACGACGGCATGCTCAATGTGGGCGACGTAACCCAGCTCGTCAATATGATTTTAGGCACTGCGACAACCGACGTGAATGCTGCCGACATGAACGGTGATGGCGTGCTCAACGCGAGCGACGTGACTGAAGAGGTTAATGTGATTCTCAGCCATTCCACCTTTGGCCCTGCCTATCGGGCGTCATTGAAGAGATAATGCTACTGGCAGGCAGTGACAAAGGCTCGAAAGAGTAATTGGCTGGGGGCATCGGTCTTGTAGCGGAACTCGGGGTGCCACTGCACGGCGAGCACAAAACGCTCGGTGGGGTGCTCCACTGCCTCGACCAGGCCATCGGGGCTCAAGGCTGAGGCTTGGAGCGATGGAGCCAACTGGTGCACGGCCTGGTGGTGATAGGAGTTCACCCCCATCTCTGTGAGGCCCAGGATGCTTTGCAGCTTGGTGCCGGGCAGAATGCGCACCTGGTGGATGGCGCGGTCGTAAGGCGGCTGCATGCGGTGTGGCACTGCAGAGGGATGCTGCACGTTCAAGTCTTGATAGAGAGTGCCTCCCAGGGCCACATTGAGCATCTGGATGCCCCGACAGATGCCCAGAATGGATTTGTGCTGCTGGAGCATGAGTGGGATGAGGGCCAGCTCCATCTGGTCGCGTGCCGGGCAGGGGGTGCCGCACTGGGGCAACGGGGCTTCGCCATAATAACGAGGTGACACGTCGTGGCCACCGGTGAGCAGCAGGCCATCGATGCTTGTGGCGATTTGGCGCAGGTCTTCTTCGCTCGAAGTGAGCGGCAAGGTCACAGGCAGAGCGCCTGCCTGGGCAAGTGCATCGGCATAACCCGGCAGCATCCACAGCGACTGCTTCTCATCGTCCCACAGGGGAATCAGGCCTATTGCGGGTTTCATTGCTTCTTGCGATTCAGGATTTTCTCAACGGGTTTACCCTTGGCGAGCTCATCGACCAACTTGTCGAGACAACGCATGCGCCAGATCACGGGGTCGCCGATGGTCTCGACGCGCACCTTGCACACCACACCCTTGATGAGGGTGGCATCGGGGTTCCAAGCCGGGGAATCGTCGAAAAATGCCTTGTAGGTGATGTCGCGATCCAGCTGGCGGTCGATTGCAGCCTTGTCGTAGCCGGTGAGCCATTGCACCACTTGCAGGAATTCCTGCTCGCTCCTACCCTTCTTTAGGGCCTTGCCCAAGATGGCAGGATAGACTTTGCGGATGGGCAGTGCGTAGATTTTTTCTCTTTCCATAATAATGATAAATCAGGGGGCTAAGCTGATGTGCCTGGCCCCCTGAGATATAATAGCTAATTGTGATTATTCCTCAGTCTCGGCCTTGGGCTCAGCTGCACGGAAATACTGCAGCAGTGAGGGGTCGAAGTTCTTGATGTAAGTGCAGTGGCCTGCGACTTCCTCCTCGGCGTAGCGCACGAAGACCTGGGCGCTCTTGCCGAAGAGCTCAGGGCTGCGGGTGGCATCGTCAAGGATGAGCAGCGACATGATGATCAGAGCGGTCATGTCGTAGAGGCGACGGGCCAGGAAGTCGTGCTGCTCATTGTTGTCAGCATCCTTCACCTTGGCCACAGCCTCCTGATAGTGCTTCACCATCTCGGCCACACGAGCCTTCAGGGGCTTGAGTTCCTCGGCCACTTCGGTGGTGAGCATCTCGTCGATGATGCCCTGGTAGGTGCCGTTGGTCACATAGCGGATGGCAGCCACCACCTGCAGTTGGGTGGTACCCTCATAGATTGAGAAGATGCGGGCGTCGCGATACAGGCGCTGGCTCTTGTACTCCATGATGAAGCCCGAACCGCCGTGGATGCTGATGGCATCGTAGGCGTTCTGGGTAGCCCACTCAGAGTTCATGCCCTTGGCCAGGGGAGTGAAGGCATCGGCCAGACGCTGATACTTCTTCATCTCCTTGCGCTCGTCGGGGGTGAGGGCGCGCTCGCGCTTGATGTCCTCGAGGGCCTTGTAGATGTCGACGTAGCGGGCAGTCTGGTAAAGGATTGAGCGGCCTGCATCGAGCTTGGCCTTTGAGCGGCTGATCATGTCGTAGACTGCGGGGAACTCGATGATCTTCTTGCCAAACTGCTCACGCTCCTTGGCATAGGCCAGACCTTCGTTATAGGCTTCCTGCTCCACACCCACGCTCTGGGCGGCGATGCCCAGGCGGGCACCATTCATGAGCGACATCACATATTTAATCAGACCCTTCTGGCGGTCGCCACAGATTTCGCACTTGGCATTCTTGAACACCAGCTCGCATGTGGGGCTGCCGTGGATGCCCAGCTTGTTCTCAATGTGGCGCACGGTCACACCACCGGTCTTCTTCTCATAGATGAACATGGAGAGGCCACGGGCATCGCGGGTGCCCTCCTCACTGCGTGCCAGCACCAGGTGAATGTCGCTGTCGCCGTTGGTGATGAAGCGCTTCACACCGTTCAGGCGCCAGCACTGGTGGAGTTGGCCTGGGTTTGATAAAAATACGCATGAACCTTTTTGCCTTTATGATTTTTTATTAACTTTCCTAATTTGGCAGTTTGTTGTATTAACGTGTTGCCACACAACACTTTACATAGTAAAGTAATGTAGCTAATTTTTCGGTGTTGCAAAGATTAACCTTTGTTAACCTTTCGGTAGAACGCGTTCATCGCTGCTTTTGTGATTATCTGT
>OMUK01000050.1 GCA_900314215.1 uncultured Prevotellaceae bacterium | reverse complement strand
CAATCACGGTGTTGCCCTCGTCGCGCAGCTTCTTGAGCGAGTCGATGAGGCGCTGGTTGTCGCGCTGGTGCAGCCCTATGCTGGGCTCGTCGAGGATGTAGAGCACGTTGACCAGCTGCGAGCCTATCTGTGTGGCCAGGCGTATGCGCTGGCTCTCGCCGCCGCTCAGCGTGGCCGAGGCGCGGTTGAGCGACACGTAGTCGAGGCCCACGTCGAGCATGAAGTTGAGGCGCGAGAGTATCTCTTTCACAATCTCCTCGGCAATCTTCCACTTGGTGGGCTCCATGTGGTTGTGCAGGTCGGCCATCCAGTCGCGCAGCTCCGAGATGTCCATACGCGAGAGCTCGGCTATGTTCTTGCCGTTGATGTAGAAGTGCAGGGCCTCGCGGTTCAGGCGGTCGCCGTGGCACTCGGGGCACACGGTGCGCGAGAAGAATTGCCCGGCCCACTTCTGGGCCTGGCTGGTGGCGTTGTCCTGCTGCTGGAGCTCGATGTATTTCACCAGTCCGTCGAAGGCGAGGAAGTAGTTGCTCGTGCTCATGGTCTCGGTCTTGATGTTGAGGCGCTCGTCGGTGCCGTTCATGATGTCGTCGAGGGCCTCGTCGGGCACCTGGCTGAGCGGCGTGTCGAGGTTTGCGCCATATTTCTCGCATATGGCTGCGACTTGCCAGAATATGAGCGAGTTTCTATATTTGCCCAGGGGCAGGATGCCGCCCTGGCGTATCGAGAGGCTCGTGTCGGGCATGATCTTGTCGCGGTCGATGATGTTCACATAGCCCAGGCCCTTGCACTTGTGGCAGGCTCCCTGGGGCGAGTTGAACGAGAAGTTGTGCGGTGCCGGGTCGAGATACGACAGCCCCGTCTCGGGGTCCATCAGGGTCTTGCTGTAGTAGCCCGCCTCGCCGGTGTCGGCATCGAGTATCATGAGTTGCCCGTTGCCTTGCTTGAAGGCCAGCTCGGCAGTGTCCTGCAGGCGCTTGGCGTCTTTGGCGGCCACTTTCAGGCGGTCGACCACGAGCTCCACGCTGTGGTTCTTGTAGCGGTCGAGCTTCATGCCGAAGGTGATTTCCTTGATCTCGCCGTCCACGCGCACGTGTATGTAGCCCTTCTTGCGCAGTTGCTCAAAGAGGTCCTTGTAGTGGCCCTTGCGGTTCTTCACCAGCGGGGCGAGGATATAGATTTTGCGGCCGTCGTAGCGGTCGAGTATCAGGCTCAGTATCTTGTCGGTCGAGTATTTCACCATGCGCTTGCCCGAGAGGTAGCTGTAGGCGTCGCTTGCGCGGGCGTAGAGCAGTCGCAGGTAGTCGTAGACCTCGGTGGTGGTGCCCACCGTGGAGCGCGGATTCTTGTTGGTGGTCTTCTGGCCAATCGAGATCACGGGGTTCAGGCCCGTGATTTTGTCCACGTCGGGGCGCTCGAGCACGCCCAGCATGTTGCGGGCGTAGGCCGAGAAGGTCTCCAGGTAGCGGCGTTGCCCCTCGGCAAAGATGGTGTCGAAGGCCAGCGACGACTTGCCGCTGCCGCTCAGCCCCGTGATCACCGTGAGCTTGTTGTGCGGTATCTCTACATCTATGTTTTTCAGATTGTGAACTCGCGCGCCCAGCACGGTAACACATTCAGTCTCTTTGCCGTTAAGTTTCATATCAAGTTGCAAAGGTACAAAAAGAATATCTACCGCCCACGCCACGCCACGATTTTTTGCGATTTTTCCTCGCCCGCGCGGTAGCCAGGCGAGGCATTGGCCGAAACATGAAAAACCATGATGGCCGCTAGGCGTGGCGTGGCGGCGCCTGGTGTGGCGCGTACTCTTGACATGGCTCCATACGCTTGGGGGCACGACGATAGCGGGGTGGCTTCTCGACATCGTGGGGCTGCCCCCGCGGTGCTCAGCCACTCCCACCATTTTTCTCACGCATGGCGCCACGGCTGGGCGCCGACGCTACACGAGGCTGAAGGCCACGTCCATCATCTTGGTGAAAGCCGTCTGGCGCTCTTCGCCCGACACCGACTTCTTCTCCACGATGTTGTCGCTCACGGTGAGCAGGGCCAGTGCGCGCTTGCCGGCCTTCACGGCGTTGGCATAGAGGGCTGCGCTCTCCATCTCAATGGCCAGGATGCCCATCTTCTGCCACTGGCGCCAGCTCTCGTTGTCGTCGTAGAAGATGTCGCTCGAGAGCACGTTGCCCACGTGGCAGGCGATGCCCAGCTCGCGGGCCTTGAGCACGGCCTTCATCAGCAGGTCGAAGTCGGCAATGGGGGCGTAGGTGCCCGGCAGGTTGAACTGCGCCAGGTAGTTGGAGTCGGTGCAGGCGCCCTGGGCGATGACCACGTCGCCTATGTTGATGCCCGGCTGGATGCAGCCGGCGGTGCCCACCCTGATGATTTGGTCCACGTCGTAGAAGTGGTACAGCTCATAGCTGTAGATGCCTATCGAGGGGATGCCCATGCCGTGGCCCATCACGCTCACGGGCTTGCCCTGGTAGGTGCCCGTGTAGCCCAGCATGCCGCGCAGGCTGTTGAATTGCTTCACATTGTCGAGAAAGCGCTCGGCCATGAATTTTGCCCTCAGCGGGTCGCCCGACATGATCACGGTCTTGGCTATATCGCCACGATTGGCTTGGTTGTGTGGTGTTGACATAATTGCAGTTTAGTTTTTCAGTTGTCGTTGATGAAGCAAAGATAGCATTTTTCCCCGAAATTTCCCATCACTCATCCCCCCAATTTTCACCGCCACGCCGCAGCCCCGCTCATCCGTCACCCATGATTGCCTGTCGCTACGGCCTTGGGTGTTTAGCCCACTTTGGTTTTCTCCAAGACGAAGCCGGGTATGGGCTTTTCCATGTTCCAAATCACGTTGATAGGCATCTCTCCGTAACTGCTGTGGTAATCGATGAAGCCCAGGCAATAGTAGCCATTGGTAATGCCATATTCGTCCTTCTTGTTGTCGCGTACGAAGAGCAGATAGCGCCAGCCATTGCTTTGCTGATTCACGATGCGTTGGCCTTCACTGCTGTTCAGGCGCACCCTGTTCATGCTTTGCCAGTGGAATTGTGTGCTGGATATGGCGTAGTCTTCATATCGTGTGGTGGGTGAGTAATCTTTGTCCGACTTGTTGATGGTGACGAAGACGAGGCCCAATTTCTTCTCGGCGAGGAATTGCGTGCCAAGCACCTGCCAATGCCCAGGCTTGTCTTCAAGCAGGAGATGGATTTCATCGGCCGAATAGCAGCAGTAGAGCTCGATTTCAGCCTCATCGTCAATCTTGAGCCACTGGGTGGTCTTTGCCAAGCTGGCTATACGGTTGTCGACGATATAGGCCATCTCCTCTTTAAACCAGTCAAGCGAGTCGAGCGACTCTACGGCATTTTCTATGCAGGAAAACGATAAGTTGTATTTATTGTTGATTTTCTCAAGGTAATTAAACCAGATTGTGAAAAAGAACAATTTGAGAAATTTCTGTTCCCGGCCAGTTGCGTCTAGCTTCTGCTTCATGCCGTTATGAAGAAGGTACTTCAGGTAGTTGAGGTACTCATAGCTATTGGTGTGGTAAAGCCTGGCAAGCCCTGCCTCGAGCAATTTTGTGTAGTCGGAAGCAGCGTCGAAATTTTCTACTTTAATGCCGGCTTTGTCTTTCAATCTGGCCCATGAGCTAGAAGATTTCTTGATTTGTCGCCAGTCGAGCGAGAAGTTTTCAAGAAAATTGCTGAGGGTGAGTTCCTGGCCAGTATTGGTGGTGAATTGAGAAACTTCTCTAACTAACCGCGTGAGGTTGAAAATGGCTTCTTTGATATTCTTGAGCACCCACTCTTGCGCTTGGTGTTCCATAGTGATTGAGCATCCCCTTGGCAAGAATGTGAATCCATTTTTGATTTCCTCGGTAATAGGTCGCTGGGTTCGTCCCACGAGGGCGCGGAAACGGCTCTCATAGTTGTAGCTCTTGTTGGCTTGCGCCACAAAGTCTAGAACGGTGAGGCAGGTCTTGCCGTCGGCCGTACGCAGTCCGCGTCCCAATTGCTGCAGAAACACGGTGAGCGATTCAGTGGGCCTCAGGAAAAGCACGGTGTCGATTTCTGGAATATCAATGCCCTCGTTGAGCATGTCGGCCACGCACAGGTAGTTGATTTCGCCACGTGCCAGCATGTCGGCCGCTTGGTCGAGTTCGGCGCTATTTTCCGAAGTCACAGCCTTGGCGCGGTAATTGTGGCTGAGAAACATTTTTTCCATGTATTTTGCGTGCGCGATACCTGTGCAGAAGCACACGGCCTTGCAACTGCGTGGCTCGTTGAGATATCGGTCGAGTGCTTGCTCGATAATTTCAAAACGCCGCTCGTTACCCACGTATAGGCGAGTGAGCTCGTTGTTGTCGTATTTGTCGCCACGACACACCACTTGGCTCAAGTTCACGCTGTCGTCGCTCACACAGAAATAGTCGAATGGGGCAAGCAGTTGCTGATTGAGCGCATCTTGCAGGCGTATCTCGGCTGCAAAACGGTTGTTGAAGTCTGGCTTAATTTCCTTGCCATCCATACGCTCGGGCGTTGCCGTCAATCCCATGAAGATTTTTGGAGTGAAGCGGGTGAAAATCTCGCGGTAACTTCCTGCTTGGCTGTGGTGGGCCTCGTCGATAACGATGTAGTCGTAGTAGTCTTTCCCATTGCTCAAGAACTCATCCCAGTGGTTTCTCAACGTCTGTACCGTGACAAACAAGTGGTCCATGCCTGCGCTTGTGTTGGGATAATGCAGGCCCGACCAGTAGTCGCCAAAGTTGTTGTCGATCATCACCGAGCGGAAGGTGTAGAGCGCTTGCTTTAGAATTTTCTCGCGATGCACCACAAAGAGCAACCGCGCATTACGGTGCTCCTCTTCCTGAATGTTTTTGTTGAAATCCTTGAAGTCGAAGGCGCACATCACCGTCTTGCCCGTTCCGGTAGATGCTATCACGAGATTTCGGTAGCTGTGCACCACTTCACGCTCGTATTGCAGTTTCTCAAGCACTTTCACTTGGTGGGTCTTGCGCTCAAAGCGCATGATTGGCCTGAACTCATCATCATCGTCATGACCCTTGATGTGATTGATGGCCTCGGCAAAACGCGTAAGGTCGTCTTCGCTGGCGATAGGTTCGAAATCCTCGCTATTCCAGTAGTTTTCAAAGGTGGCTGTGGTCTTTGCAATGATGTGCTCGTTTTCGACCGAAGTCACACGCATGTTCCACTCCAGACCCTTGGTAAGTGCCGACCGTGACATGTTGCTTGACCCTATATAGGCTGTGTCCATGCCGTTGTTGCGATGGAATATGTAGGCTTTGGCGTGCAGACGCTCCTGTTTGGTGTTGAACGAAGCCTTGATGTGCACATCGCCCATCTTGCTCAACTCGTAGAGCCTGCGTATGGCTTTGGGATCGGTTGCTCCCATATAGGTCGTGGTGAGAATGCGCAGGCTGGTGCCCTGGCGTGTTACGAAATTTTTCAATACGTCGTAGATCAAGCGCAGACCTTCAAATTTGATGAATGAAACCACAAGATCGATGTGGTCGGCCGTGTAAATGTCGCGACGCAGCTCCTCGTCCATGTTCACCTCGCTGTTGCCGGTAAACAAGTTGCTGCTGCGGTAGCCCGACAGCGGGTGAATTTTGGCTTTTTCTTTGACCTGTTCGTCGGTGAGACCCATACGAGAGTATATGCCCCGCAAGAAGTCTTGGCAGTCATCTTCGCTGATTTCATCGCGTGTCGTGTCGATTTCCTCGGCATGCCATTCATTCTCGATAAATTGCAAAATGCGGTTGATAAAGTCAACCTGTTTGCCTATTGTTTCGGTTCCTCTTTCGGCAGTAAAGCGGTCCTTCAGAATGTCACTCACAATCTTGGCCAAGTAGCCAGCAAGTATCTCGTGCGATTTCCCGCTGTCCTGCTTCTCCCTTTGTATGTAATAGTTCTTTTCAGAGTATGTACTCAGCTTGTCGGCAATAGCTTTGCTGATGATGTTCTCATATACACCAGGCTCTAATTTCATGATTTTTGATTTTATAAATAACAAAATTAAGGTATAAAAACTACAGCTGCAAGCCCTGGCCTAATTTTTTCGATTCCACAGCATGGGTAATTTTCCAATAAGAAGTGCAACGGCCAAAAATCACACTTCCTTCGAGGAATGCACAGCACGGGGGCGGGGGCGTTGCGGGGCAGGGCACCGGGGGTGGGCTAGTTGAGCATGAGCGACATGGTGGCGTGCTCGCCGTCGAAGATGAAGCGGGCCAGCTGGGCGATGTCGAGCTTCAGGGCTTGGGCGTCGGGCTCGTCGCTTTTCAGCACCTGGCCGGCGGCGATGCGGTAGTAGGCGTTGTTGTGGGGTATGTCTTTGTCGTTTTGCACCCTTATCGTGCCGCTGTAGTCGGGGTGCTGGGCAGCGTAGAGCTGCAGGGCCTTGAGGGCGTTGACGACGCGCGTCATGCCTTGCAGGGGCTGCTTGCTGGCGTCGTCGTAGTCCTGGGGGCACAGGCGGTAGTCGGCCTGGATGATGTCGTAGCCCTCGCGGTCGTGGATGATGCCGCACGGCTGCAGGCGCTGCAGGCGGTCGAGCTCGTCGTAGCTCATTGTGCCTATGCCCTTGGGCGGCGGCGTGCAGGTGATGCACTCGGCATAGCCGCACTTGCGGTACCAGCCATAGAGCCACTGCTCGGCCGGGATGAGCGTGGCCAGCACCACGCCCTTGTGGTAGATGGCAAAGTGGGCCTGCCGCATGAGGTTGTTGCCCACGTCTTGCTTGCGCCAGTCGGGGTGCACGCTCACGCCGCTCATGTAGGCGGTGGGCACCTCGCGGCCGTGGTAGAGCATGGTGTAGGGCAGGGCCTGCAAGGCGGCCACCACGTGCCGCCCTATCTGGCACGTGTAGTTGTACTCGCTCTTGTATACTCGCGTGAAGTAGAGGTCGATAAACGGCTCGGGGTCGTCGAACACCAGCTGCCACAGTGCGCGGGTCTCCTTGTAGATGCGCGCCTGGTCTTCAAAGTCGGCCAGGGGGTGCTTCTCGGTGAGGGTGTATTTCTCGAGCAGCAGGTCGGGCTTGTAGGAGAGCTTCGACTTGCGCAGGCCCGCCTCGCCCATGTCTTCCTCGCGGTTGATATAGATGTACTGCTCGGGCAGGTGGCGCACAAACTCCTGGTTGATGATGCTGAAGGCGCCCTCGTAGCTGGTGTCGGCCTTCTCCACACACACGTCGAAGGTGCAGTGGTTGATGGGCCCGCCGAAGGTGAAGGCCACCAGCGTGCCGTCGACCCATATGGTGCCGCCGGTGAGCTGCAAGCGGTGCCAGCGGTCGAAGGCGCGTGTCATCGACCGCAGCTCCTCGATGCGGCTTTCGTCGTAGGGGGTGGTGGTGGTGGTGCCTTCTTCTTGCCCCGGCTGCTCCTGATTGCGGCGCCACTCCTGCTCGAGTCGCAGGCACTCGGGTATGAGCTCGGGCGTGAGGGGCTTGTACTCATAGCCCGGGTATAGCTTCTTGAATTTATTGATGTGGTTGCGCTTGCTCTGCAGGTGCTTGCCCGCCAGGTTGGCGAGCTTCTCGCGCGTGTAGATGTAGTCGGAGTAGTCGCGGCTCAGCTTCATGTCGAAGGTGCCGGGCAGGGCGGCCTCGATTTTCTCTACCATGTAGCTGCACACGCCCATGAGCAGGAACGGGTGCCCCATGGCAATCGAGTCGTCGCGTATGGCCTTGAGCACCTCGATCGAGAGCTCCCGCGACGGGTCGACATGCAATGTGCCGTCGGGCTGCAGCTCGGGGCGTGCTATGGGGGTCATGTAGGCCAGGTGGTGCCCTGCATAGAAGCGAAACACCAGGTAGTCGCCCACGATGGCATACTGCGTGTTGTAGAGAAACCGCCAGCTGATGAGGTTGGCAAACGACAGGTCGCAGTTCTGGCGGTTGCCCCACATGGTGAAACTCTCTATCAGGTCGCGGTTGGAGGTGGAGAGGCTGTGGAATTTTATCATATATCGTGTTGTTAGCTTTGGGCTTGGGGTGATTTGTTACGTTTGTGCGCTACAAAGTTAGGGAAAATCGCCGAGATTTGCCCTATTTTTCACGCGATTTCATCGAGGGGCGCGGCATGGCACGTCACAGCGTGGCCAGTATCACGATGCCGCTCACGGCGATGTAGCCGTAGACCACGTAGCGGAAGCTGCGCTGCGGGATGCGGTCGAACACCAGGCCGCCCAGCACGGTGCCTATGGCCACGCCGCCCAGCCCGTAGAGGTAGCCCCAGCCCACGGCCGGCGTGAGAAAGCCGCTGGCGGCGCGCACCACGAGCATGATCAAGTTGCCCGTGAGCAAGTAGGTCTGTATCAGGGCCATGTAGCGCTCCTTGCTGGGCACCGTCGAGAGGAAATAGAGCACGGCCGGCGGTCCTTGCATGCCGAAGAAGCCGCCCAGCACGCCGCTCAGCGCTCCGGCGGTGACCTGGGTGGCAACGTTGGCCTTGAGCTTGATGCGCCCGCTCACCCAGGTGAAATAGATGGCGATGAGGATGAGCACGATGCCCAGCGCCATGCGCAGGTAGAAGTTGTCGACCCGCTTGAGCACAAAGATGGCCGCCGTCGAGGTCACTACAAAGGTGGAGAGTATCACCGTGAGCCGCCGGGGCTCGAGATAGCGCCGCATCTTCACCACCACATAGGCCGAGGTGGTCATGGCCAGCAGCCCCGAGAGGCAGGTGGCCTCGCCGTAGCTGGGCAGCAGGAAGGGGAGCACCGTCATGATGAAGATGCCGAAGCCGAAGCCCACCGTGCGCAGGATGAAACTGCCCAGGATGGCTAGCAGAAATATGTAGAAACTGGTGGTCACTGCATGCGTGCTGATTGGTGCGAGTGTCGCTACTCGCCGCTATCGGTGCCCGTGGTCGAGGTGCCGCTGTTTTTCTTGTAGCGCAAGATGTTGATGTCGCCGCTCTTCTTGTACTTCTTGCCGTCGGAGCCCACGGCCTGTATCACATAGTAGTACACGCCCGGGTCCACGAGTTTGCCCTTGTACTTGCCGTCCCAGCCCTGGCCGGGATCGGTGAACTCACACATCTGTATGCCCCACGAGTTGAAGATCCAGCAGTGGAATTTCACGAGCGACTTATACGACACCTTCCACACGTCGTTCACGCCCTCGGTCGAGCCGGGGCTGAAGAAGTTGGGGATGAGCAGCTCGCTCTCGCCGATGCTCACGGTGTAGGTCTCGCTCACGGCATTGCACGTGCCGCCGCCATTGCTGCACGTGAAACGCCAGTAGTAGGTGCCGGCGTCGTTAAAGGTCTGTGTGGTCTCGAGGTCGCTCAGCTCGAGTATGATGTTGTTGAAGTCGGCGTCGGTAGCCTCTTGCCACTCGTGGAAGTTGACGGCGTCGGTCACAATGGCGCTGAAGGTGATGGTGGCGGGCGCCGAGCCGCCAAGCACGCCCTCGGTGTCGCTGGTGCGCTCATTGTCGTTGTTGCGGGACTCCTGGGTCACCTTGGTAGTGCACTCGACGGCGCCGGTGGTGTAGAGGTCGCTGGTCACGCTCTGGCTCTCGCCCCAGTAGTCGAGAAAGCGGTCGCCCGTGAGGGTGAAGGTGGTGTTGCACAGCGGGGCGGGCACCACGATGGTGCTCTTGAAGCTCTCCTCGGTCGAGGCCGTGTCGGTCTGCTCATAGGCGGTGGTGTCGGCGTTGCACACCAGGGTGGAGTAGGTCACGCGCAGCTGGCGGTCGAGCGTGCGAGGCACGCCGGTGATGGTGTAGTAGGCGATGTCGTCGCCCTTGCCGCTCACGTCGAGGGTGGCGGTGCCGCAGTCGCTGGCAGGCTCGGCGGCTATGCCCGAGAGCTGCAGGCGGTAGTCGGCATAGTTCACGATCCACACATAGGTGTAGGTGTCGCCGTCGTGCAGCGTGTAGCCGCAGTTGGAGCCCACCTGCGACAGGTAGCGGGTGCCGTCGGCATCGACCTGCACGTTGCTCACGTCTTGCGCATAGGCGGCGCTCTGGGTCCACGACGACCACTCCACCGTGCTCGACGACGAGGATGGAGTGTAGCTCATGCGCACGCCCTGCGTGTCGTAGAGCACATATATCTTGTTGAGACCGGTGCTGCGCGCCGGCGTGATTTCGTATACGGGATGGCTGTTGCCGCTGAAGCTGATGTCGCCGGCCATGGCGGGCTGCGCGGCCAGCATGGCCACGGCAAGCAGCGATATTGCGATAGATAGTGGTTTCATAACCTTGC
Source organism: uncultured Prevotellaceae bacterium (assembly GCA_900314215.1). Lineage (GTDB taxonomy): Bacteria > Bacteroidota > Bacteroidia > Bacteroidales > Muribaculaceae > Sodaliphilus. Next base: position 10,662 of record OMUK01000050.1, on the reverse strand, counting down.
AAAGTTAAGGAATATCACAGTAATAACGAAAAGGCAGCCCCCGAAATTGCCCGAGCGCGGCGATTTGGCCCCGTGCGGGCTTGCCATGCCGCTCAAGCCGCGGGGCGGGGGCGTGCGGGAATTTTGAATTTTGGCGGGAAATGGGTATATTTGTCATTGTTATGGAAAAGCAAGTGTATCGATCGAGAGTGAGCGTGTGGTTGTGTGTGATTGTGTACGCAATCATTGTGGCGGCCTTCTGGCCCATTGTGACCGACTTCAGCTGGCTCGCGCTCCTCATCTTGGTGCTTATCGTGGCGCTGACGAGCTACATCTTTTTCGGCATACGCTACACCATCGAGGGCGACCGGCTGCGGGTGCGCTTCCTGGGCGTGGAGGAGTACGACATCATGCGGCTGCAGCGTGTGGCCAGCACCCGCACGTGGCTCAGCGCCCCGGCCGCGTCGCTGCACCGCATCGAGTTGCTCTTCAGCAAGCCGCACATGCCGCTCATCATCTCGCCGCGCCACCAGGACGAGTTCATCGCCGCCCTCAAGCGGGTGAACCCCCACATCCAGGTGAAGCTGTGAGGCCACTACGCTGGGCAGCGCGGCGCGTGTTGCAGGATTGTTAATAACTTTTGTTGCGCAAGTGGCACTTAAGGCTTAACTTTGCTCAGTAATCATTTCTAACCATTTTTACCACACAAGAGAGATGAACGACGACCAACAATCAATCAAGCTGAATTCCCGCAGCGGCGGCAGCGCCACGGTGGGCGACCGTGAGCCAGCCCGTCACCCTGCCACGTGCCAGTGCCCCGCTTGCCGCCCCACGGTGAGCTACCAGCAACTGCGCCTCATGATGCAGGACCCCGCCAATTTTCCCGACTGGGACTAAAGCATGCCGAGCGGCACACGCGCGCGCGTGTGTTCCGTAACGCTGATGATGTGAAACCGCAGCGCCCGTGGCTTGCGGCCCGCCCGCCTGCACATTTCTCCCGCATCAGGCAGGGCAAGGGTCCCCACGCGCGCCAAAACTGCGGCCCGCGGGGGGCGACGGGTTGCAAAATTTATTTGTAACTTTGCAGCCGCATTCTACAACTATAAGAAACAATGAGTATGGGTTCTTCTCGATTCAAAGGCTACTTGATGGCTGTTGTGGGCTCGATGTCCTACGGACTCAACCCGCTGTTTGCCCTGCCGCTCTACGCCGTGGGCGTCACGCCCATGTCGGTGCTCTTCTACCGCTATGGGTTCACCGTGGTGATGATGGCGGCCATGATGGTGATCCTGCGCCAGTCGTTTCACACCACGCGGCGCGAACTGGTGCTGGCGCTCGCCATGGGGCTGCTCTTCGCGCTATCGTCGATATGCCTGTTTCTTAGTTTCACGTTTATGGACGCCGGCATTGCCTCGGTGCTGTTGTTCACCTATCCCATGTTTGTGGCGCTCCTCTCGTGGTTGTTTTTCCACGAGCGGCTCACGCCGGTGGCATTCATCAGCTTCTTGATAGCCTTTGCGGGCATCTGCTGCCTGCACAACACCGCCGGCGGCAAGCAGAGCCTGGTGGGCGTATTGCTCGCCATAGGGTCGGGGCTCACCTATGCCGTCTATATTGTGGGCGTCAACCGCAGTGCGTTGCGCACGATGCACACCTTCAGCCTCACGTTCTACGCCTCCTTGTCGGGCTTTGTGCTCTTCTCGATGTGTTGCGCACTTGGCAAGGGCCTCACGCCCCTGCATGGAGCCATGGAGTGGGGCAACGCCGTGGGGCTGGCCTTTTTCCCCACCATCGTCTCCCTGCTGCTGGTGACCCGTGCCATCCACATCATAGGCAGCACGCCCGCCGCCATCATTGGCGCGCTCGAACCCATCACCGCCCTGGCTGTGTCGATGCTCGTGTTTGGCGGCACCATCACTTGGCTCAACGGCGTGGGCATCGTCATGGTGCTCCTGGCCGTGTGCCTCATGATGTGGAAAGGCCGCTGACTGCTGCCAAGCTTGGCACCGCAAGGTTTTCGCGCTAGCACGCTCCACCACCGGGCCTATACCCGGCCGCAAAGCTTTTTATGGTTTTTAATGTTTTCGTTAATATGACGTTTCACTCCACCGCCACTTTTTCACCTTTAAATACTTGTATTGTGCTTGAGAGATAGCAATTAGATTGTGAATTGTTGCCTATCTCGGCAAAATGTATTAATTTTGCGCCATTATTTTTACAAAACGATAAAACTTTGAAGAAAAATGTGTGGAATTGTATCTATATTCAATATACGGGAACAAAGTGACGAATTAAGGCAGCAGGCGCTGCGCATGAGTCAGAAGATACGCCACCGCGGGCCCGACTGGAGCGGCATCTATTGCGGCGGCTCGGCCATCCTGGCCCACGAGCGCTTGAGCATCGTCGACCCCGAGTCGGGCGGCCAGCCGCTCTATGCCCCCGACGGGCAGCAGGTGCTCGCCGTGAACGGCGAGATCTACAACCACCGCGACCTGCGCCGCCAGCTGAGTGCCGACTATGAGTTCCAGACTGGCAGCGACTGCGAGGTGATACTGGCCCTCTACCGCCAGCTGCGCCGCCAGGGCGTGCCCAGCCACGAGGCCATCGTGGCGATGCTCGAGCAGCTCAACGGCATCTTTGCCTTTGCCCTCTACGACGTGGAAAACGACGAGTATCTCGTGGCTCGCGACCCGATAGGCGTGATTCCGCTCTACATTGGGCACGACGCCGGCGGCCACGTGATGGTGGCCAGCGAGCTCAAGGCGCTCGAGGGCTACTGCGAGAGCTACGAGCCCTTCTTGCCTGGCCACTACTATTACAGCAAGGCACCGGGCATGAAGCGCTACTACACACGCGACTGGAGCAGCTACGACGCTGTGAAAGATGCTCCTCTCGACGAGGCTGCGGCCGTGGCACAGCTGCGCGACGCCCTCGAGGCCTCGGTCAAGCGCCAGCTCATGAGCGACGTGCCCTATGGCGTGCTGCTGAGTGGCGGCCTCGACTCGTCGGTGATATCGGCCATTGCCCAGAAGTATGCCTCGCACCGCATCGAGGACAACAGCCAGTCGCCCGCCTACTGGCCACGCCTGCACTCCTTTGCCGTGGGCCTGAAGGGCGCTCCCGACCTGGAGAAGGCGCGCCTGGTGGCCCGCTATATAGGCACCGTGCACCACGAGATACACTACACCCTGCAAGAGGGCCTCGATGCCCTGCGCGACGTGATCTACTTCATCGAGACCTACGACGTGACCACCGTGCGGGCCAGCACGCCCATGTATCTGCTGGCGCGCGTGATCAAGTCGATGGGCATCAAGATGGTGCTCTCGGGCGAGGGCGCCGACGAGATATTTGGCGGCTACCTCTACTTCCACAAGGCGCCCACGGCGCAGGCCTTCCACGAGGAAACCGTGAGGAAGCTGGGCAAGCTCTACCTCTACGACTGTCTGCGTGCCAACAAGAGCCTGTCGGCCTGGGGCGTGGAGGGCCGCGTGCCCATGCTCGACAAGGAATTTCTCGACGTGGCCATGCGCATCAATCCGGCGTTGAAGATGTGCCCAGGCAACACGATTGAGAAAAAAATCGTGCGCGAGGCATTCAGCGATATGCTGCCCGCCGAGGTGGCTTGGCGGCAGAAGGAGCAATTCAGCGACGGCGTGGGCTACAGCTGGATCGACACCCTGAAACAAATCACCGCCGCTGCCGTCACCGACGAGCAGATGGCACACGCCGCCGAGCGCTTCCCCATCAACCCGCCGCAAAACAAGGAGGAATACTACTACCGCAGCATCTTTGCCGAGCACTTCCCCAGCGACAGTGCCGCCCGCAGTGTGCCCAGTGTGCCTAGCGTGGCATGCTCCACCGCCGAGGCCCTGGCCTGGGACGCCTCGTTTAAGAACGTGAACGACCCCAGCGGCCGTGCCGTGGCCGGCATCCACCAGGAAGCCTACTCTCCCTCAAAATAGAAAACTGAGTTCTACTTGCCCTAAAAATAGAAATGCTCCTGACCACAAGTGTGCAGGAGCATTTCTATTGTGACTTAGGCGTTGCATCAACCCAAATTGCAATTTGGTGGCGGGGGGAGTGCAAGTGGCAGGGTGCGGCCCTTGCGGCCGCCCTGCTTCATGCGCTATTAACTTGCGCTGGCCCACTGGCGTGGTTTCATCCTATTTATAATCAATAAAATAGGTTGCGCCATTGTCGTGGGCCGGCACAAGACCGGCCCCTACGGGTCGGTTTTGTCGTGGCTGTCCGACTTTGCCAATGCGCCACCGCAAATATCGTCGTGGGCCGGCACAAGACCGGCCCCTACGGGTCGGTTTTGTCGTGGCTGTCCGACTTTGCCAATGCGCCACCCCCCCAAAAAAAAATCATCTATTAAATCTTATTATAGGTTGGAAGCTGGGAATTACCAGGTGCCGTATTCCTTGCGGGCGGCGTCGAGGCGCAGCAGGATGAAGAGCAGCACGGTGAAGCCCCACAGCGACGAACCGCCGTAGCTGAAGAAGGGCAAGGGGATGCCTATGACTGGGCATAGGCCTATGACCATGCCCACATTGATGCACAAGTGGAATATGAATATCGACGCCACACAATAGGCATAGACTCGCGTGAAGGTGTTGTGCTGCCGCTCGGCAATCACAATGATGCGCAAGATGAGCGCCAGGAACAGGAGCAGTACGCCCACCGAGCCCACGAAGCCTTGCTCCTCGCCTATGGTGCAGAATATGAAGTCGGTGTGCTGTTCGGGCACATATTTGAGTTTGGTCTGCGTGCCGTTGAGGAAGCCCTTGCCGGTGAGGCCGCCCGAACCGATGGCAATCTTGCTCTGGTTCACGTTGTAGCCGGCGCCGCGCGGGTCGTCCTCGATGCCGAGCACCACCTTGATACGCATCTGCTGGTGAGGCTCAAGCACATGGTTGAAGGCAAAATTCACCGTGAAGAGAAACATGATAGATGCCACGGCAAAGATGACGGTGATAAACACCTTCTTCAAGTCGTCGTGAAACATGCCGATGAGCAGATACACCACGCTGGCGCCAATCACGGTGAAGAAGTAGACGTAGCCGTTGATGTCGACGCCCAGGTAGTGCAGTCCCGCCACCAGCAGGCCGCTGCCCAGGTAGCCCAGCGCCACGTTGCGCCCCAGCACCAGCGAGCGGCAATAGATGAGCAGCATGCCCACGATGAGCACCATGATGATGACAAACACGATGAAGGCGCCCAGCGAGATGCCCATGAAGGTGAGGGCCGAGAACTTGAGCGCTACCACAAAGTAGATCACGGCCATCACGATGGCATAGAGCACAAAGCCGCTCATGCCCTCGCGGTAGAGCACCAGGATGAGCGAGGTGTAGACCAGCGACGAGCCCGTCTCGTTTTGCAAGATGATGAGCACGATGGGCAGGAAGATGATGCCCAGGGCTATGGCGTAGTTCTTGGCGCTGTTGAGTGCGAAATTATAGGTGTTGAAGAGCTTGGCCAGGGCCAGAGCGGTGGCAAACTTGGCAAACTCGGCCGGCTGCAGGCTCACGGGGCCCAGCACAATCCACGAGTGCGAGCCCTTCACATTGGGCGCTATCACAATGGTGACCGCCAGCAAGAGCATCATGAAGCCATAGATGGGGTAGGCATAGGCCTCATACACACGCCGGTCGATCATGAGCAGGGCGAAGCCTATGATGAGGGCGAAACCTATCCACAAGAACTGCTTGCCCGAGAACTCCTGGAAGCTGAACATGCTGGCGTGGTCGAAGTTGTAGCTGGCGGCATAGATGCTCACCGCGCCCAGTATCACCAGCAGCAGGTATAGCCCCACCGTCACCCAGTCGAGCGACTTGAAGAGAGTCGTGTTTTCACTTGTGCTTTGAGTCTCCACTGTTGTAATTGATTGTGTTAGAATTCATCATTTCATCGGCCAGATACTGGCGCTCCACCTTGCCCTTGAGGTAGCGCTCGATCATGAGGCTGCCAATAGGCACGCCGAAGGTGGCACCGAAACCGGCGTTCTCCACATAGGCACACACGGCGATCTTGGGATTGTTCATGGGAGCGAAGCCCATAAACACCGAGTGGTCTTTGCCATGAGGGTTCTGCGCGGTACCCGTCTTGCCACACACCTCGATGCCCGAGAGGTTGGCCTTGGTGCAAGTGCCGCCCAGCACAGCCTGGCGCATGCCCGCCACGATGTCGACGTAGTACTTGGGGCTCACCCGGGTGTAGTGCCGCTGCTGGTACTTCTTGAGCACGCCCACACCGCCTATGCGCTTCACCACGTGGGGCGTGATGTAGTAGCCGCGGTTGGCGATGGTGGCACACAGGTTGGCGATTTGCAGCGGTGTTGCCAGCACCTCGCCCTGGCCTATTGCCACCGACACGATGGAGTTGCCCGTCCAGCGCCCTTTGCCCAGGTTCTTGTCGTAGTAGGCCACATTGGGGATGAAGCCGCGGCTCTCGCCAGGCAGGTCGATGCCCAGCTTGTAGCCGTAGCCCATCGACACCAGGTATTTCTTCCACGTGTCGAAGGCCTGGGCCGTCGACTTATAGTGCTGCCTGTTGCGCATCATGTTCCAGAAGCCCCAGCAGAAGTAGGCATTGCACGAGGTCTCGAGGGCCGGGATGAGCGAGATGGGCGAGGCGTGGCCGTGGCAGCCCACGTGCAGGCCGCCGTTGTAGTAGCCATGGTGGCAGGGATACATGGTGTTGAGGTCGACGATGCCCTCTTGCCTGAATATCAGGCCCTGCGTGGGCTTGAAGGTGGAGCCGGGAGGGTAGGCGGCCATGATGGCGCGGTCGAAGAGCGGCTTGTAGGGATTGTTGACCAGCTTGCCGTAGTTCTTGCCGCGCTCCTTGCCCACGAGCAGCGAGGGGTCGTAGCCGGGGCTCGAGACCAGGGCGAGAATCTCGCCCGTAGAGGGGTCGATGGCCACCACTGCGCCTATCTTGTTGCGCATGAGCTGCTCGCCGAAGGCTTGCAGGTCGATGTCGATGCTCAGCCGCAGGTCGTGGCCGGCGATGGGCGTCACGTCGTTGCGGCCGTCGTTGTAGCGGCCTTTGATCTTGCCCACGGCGTCGCGTATGAGCACCTGGCGCCCCTTGCGGCCACGCAGGTATTTCTCGTAGCTCTTCTCAAGGCCCAGGTCGCCGGTGTAGTCGCCCGGCTTGTAGTAGGGGTCCTTGTCGATGTCGTCCTGGTTCACCTCGCGTATGTCGCCCAGCACATTGGCTGCGGCCAGGTAGTTGTATTTGCGCAAGATGCGCTGCTGGATGTCGAAGCCCGGGAAGCGGTACAGCTTCTCCTGGATGCGCCCGCAGTCCTCGGGGCTCAGGTTGGAGAGAAACACCTGCTCGCTATAGGGCGAGTAGCTGCGCTTGCTCTCCATCTCGTGCCACCGCTGGTCGAACTCGGAGCGCCTGATTTGCAACGTGTTGCAAAAGTCGATGGTGTCAAATTCGATCACATCTTTGGGCGTAACCATCAGGTCGTAGGCTGGCTGGTTATACACCACCAGCTTGCCGTTGCGGTCGTAGATGAGACCGCGAGAGGGATATATCGTGCGATTGACAAAGGCGTTGCTGTCGGCGTAGGCTTTGTAGGTGCTGTCGCTGATTTGCAACTCAAAGAGCCTTATCACGTAGATGATGACCACTACCACGATAAAGCCGCCAATCACAAACTTGCGTTTTTCGAGATTATAATCTTTCCTCACGTTGAGTGCTAACTAAACTGTCAATACCAAACAAGAGTAAAATAGTCAAGGCGCTGCTGGCCACAATGCGCAACAGGGTGAGCGGGAAATTGTGCAGCGAGAACGCCTGTATCAAAAATAGCGCGGTGCAATAAATGAGCACCATGGTCGACATGTACTTCATGTAGCCGCCTATGCCCAGCTCGGCTATCGAGGGCATGGGGTTGCTGGTGTCGTCGTCGCGGGTGAAATAGGCGTTATACACGGGCTGGCGCAGTGCTGCCAGCAGGGTGCACGCGAGGGCATTCATGCCCATCGTGTTGCCAAAGAGATCGACGATGAAGCCCAGCACGAAGGCGATGGTGTAGGTCCAATTCTTGGAGAAGTACACGGGCAGGCGCAATATCAAGTAGATGAAGATGAAGGGCGTGGCCACCCCGAAGAGCAGAATCTTGCTGCATATCACCTGCGCCAGGATGAGCAAGATGCCTATGACTACAAATTGAAGGATTGTCTTGGTCATTGTTTCTTGGCCTCCTTTCCGTTGCTTTGAGCGGCAGCGGCCTTCTTGGCTGCTTCACGCTCCAGTTTCTTCTTCTTGCTCTCTTGTGCCTTCTGCTGCTCCAGGGCCTGCTTGTTCTCATCCTTGGTCTCGAGGGCCTTGAGCTCCACCTTCATCCTGTTTTTCACTGCGCGCACGGTGCTCAGTTGCATGAAATTGGTGGCAAGCTTCACCTTGAGCGACACAAAGCTGCCATTGAAGTCTTGAGCCTTGCCCACCACATAGCCCACGATGATGCCCTCGGGGAACACTGCCGAGTAGCCGCTTGTGACCACGGTGTCGCCCTTGATGTAGCGGCCCTGCTTGGGCAGCTCCTGCAAGGTGGCATACTCGGGGCTGCGGCCGTCCCAGGTCATGGTGCCAAAGTAGTTGTTGCGCTTCACCTTGCACGAGAGCCTCATGTAGGGGTTGAGCAGCGAGATGATGCGTGCCGAGTGGTTGCCCACGGCATTCACGATGCCCACCACGCCGTTGTGGTCGACCACGCCCATCTCGGGCTCTATGCCGTCGCGGGCGCCGCGGTCGATGGTGATGTAGTTGTAGGGCTGCGACACGCTGTTGCTTATCACATTGGCCACCACATAGTCATATTGCCGCACGATGGGCTGTATCGTGGTGTCGGGGAATTGCAGCTTCAAGTTGTCGACCTGCTTGTTGAGGTCGATCACCTGCATCTCGAGGGCGGCGTTGCGCTGCTGCAGCTCGTTGTTGATTTGCCGCAGGTTGAAGTAGGACGTGACCGAACTGTAGAGGTTGAAGACCGAGGCGCTCACGCCATTGGCCGAGGTGAGATACACGCTCTGCTGGTAGGGGTTGTTGTTAAACAGCAGCACGCAGCTTATAATCACATAAAAAATGAATACAAACCACGAAACGTGCTTAACGAGAAAATTCAACAGATTATGCATGCACTCACATTAAATTTCACCTTAATAATATGGAATGTGTGCCCCGCCGCTACGTGTGTGTGTGAGGTCACATAGATACGCAACTAGAAGGCAATGAGTCTCAAGTGCCTTGGGGTCGTTGCCTTCTCTCTCTGGGTGGTTGCGTGATATTGCGCTGTCGCTTTCAGCGCGATATTATCGTTTCAAGAACTTGAAGTGCTTGATGTTTTTCAGCGCCACGCCGGTGCCCTTGGCCACTGCGTGCAGCGGGTCCTCGGCCACGTGGAACTGGATGCCAATCTTGTCGGTCAGGCGCTTGTCGAGGCCGCGCAACAGTGCGCCGCCGCCAGCCAGATACACGCCGTTGCGCACGATGTCGGCATAGAGCTCGGGGGGCGTCTGCTCGAGAGCGCTCAGCACGGCTGCCTCGATCTTGCTTATCGACTTCTCGATGCTGTGGCATATTTCCTGATACGACACGGGCACCTTCATGGGCAGTGCGGTCATCTGGTTGGGGCCGTCGACCACATAGTCCTCGGGCGGGTTGTCGAGCTCGGTCAGGGCCGAACCCACGTTGATCTTGATGAGCTCGGCAGTGCGCTCGCCCACCTTCAGGTTGTGGGCACGGCGCATGTGCTCCTGAATGTCCTCGGTGAGGTCGTCGCCGGCAATGCGTATGCTCTTGTTGCTCACGATGCCGCCCAGCGATATCACGGCAATCTCGGTGGTGCCGCCGCCTATGTCGACAATCATGTTGCCCTCGGGCGCAAGCACATCGAGGCCAATGCCCAGGGCGGCTGCCATGGGCTCATATATCATATACACGTCGCGGCCGCCGGCATGCTCGCTCGAGTCGCGCACGGCGCGTATCTCGACCTCGGTAGAGCCCGAGGGGATGCACACCACCATGCGCAGCGAGGGCGAGAACCAGTGGTTCTTGGCGCTCACTTTCTTGATCATGCCGCGTATCATGAGCTCGGCGGCGTTGAAGTCGGCAATCACACCGTCGCGCAGGGGGCGCACGGTCTTGATGCCCTCATGCACCTTGCCCCGCATCTCGCGGGCTTTCTCGCCCACGGCAATCATGCGGCCGGTCTTGGTGTCCATAGCCACAACCGATGGCTCATCGATCACGATCTTGTCGTTGTGAATAATAATCGTGTTGGCTGTTCCCAGGTCAACAGCGATTTCTTGAGTGAATGAGAATAATCCCATAATGAAAAAATCTTCTAGTGTTTAAAGTGGCGTATTCCAGTCATCACCATCGCCACATCGTTGTTGTTACAATAATCTATACTCTCTTGGTCTCTTATCGAGCCGCCGGGTTGTATCACCGCGGTAATGCCGGCCTCGTGCGCGATTTGCACGCAGTCGCCGAAGGGGAAGAAAGCGTCGCTTGCCATCACAGCACCTTGCAGGTCCTGCTTGAAGCTGCGTGCCTTCTCTATAGCTTGCTTGAGGGCGTCGACGCGCGAGGTCTGCCCTATGCCGCTGGCCAGCAGCATCTTGCCCTTGGCCAGCACAATCGAGTTGCTCTTGCTGTGCTTCA
>OMUK01000013.1 GCA_900314215.1 uncultured Prevotellaceae bacterium | reverse complement strand
GGCTGAGCAGCGTGGCCATGCTCAAGCCCACATAGCCTGTGCCGGCAACGGCAAATTTGATGTTATTACTCATTCTTTATGAACAGCGATTGATTGTCCCGGATGTGACGGAACTTGCAGAGATTCCGTCGCGTTTCCGAGTGAAATTGAACAGTTGCGACGACAAAAAAACTTAGGGTCACCTCCCCAAGCGGTGAGGCGTCGACACAGGTTGATAGCACGTTGACGTGATGGTGGCACGAAGCACTATCGCAGTAGCTTTTAAAGCCCTCATTATCGGCAACTATGTGTATAAACTTAAGCGTGAAACGCATCCATGCAAAATCTCTGCAAAATTAAGAAAATTATCTCAACCCCGCAACTTTTGCCCATCTTATCCACCACAGCCTATCGCCGCAGAAATGCAATGCAGGCTTCACCCGATTAGGCAACAGGCAAAATGCTCAATGGGCAGAAAACGAAAACAGGGAGCAGCCAATTGATGACCGCTCCCTGCAGTGTTGCGGAAAGTGAGGGATTCGAACCCCCGGACCCAGAAAGGGTCAACGGTTTTCGAGACCGCCCCGATCGACCACTCCGGCAACTTTCCATTGCAAAGCGCAGAAACGGATGCGTTGCTCTGCGATTGCGGATGCAAAATTAGTGAATTTTATTGATTAAGCAAAAAATATTGCAAAAAACTTTCTATAATTTACTCAAGAGCGAGATTGCCTGCTGTGGATCGGGGGCCTTAAACACATAGCTTCCAGCGACTACGATGTGGGCGCCGGCCTGTGCGAGCAAGCGGCCCGTCTCGGCATTTACACCGCCGTCAATCTCAATCTGGGCCCGTGAATGCTTCTCGGCAAGCAGCTGCTTGAGCTCGGCCACCTTGTCGAGCACGCCGGGAATAAACTTCTGGCCGCCAAAGCCAGGATTGACCGACATGAGCAGGACCAAATCCAGGCTGGCCACGATGTCGCGCAACATGGCAACGGGTGTGGCTGGATTGATGGCCACGCCAGCCTGCATGCCAGCGTCGTGAATTTGCTGCACCACCCTGTCGAGATGGATGCAGGCCTCCTGGTGCACCGTCATGATTGTGGCGCCACAGTCGCGCACCTGGGTCACAAACTTGCCCGGGTCGACAATCATCAAGTGCACATCGAGCGGCTTGGTGCTGAGCGACTGCACATGCTTGATGACCGGGAAACCAAACGAAATGTTGGGCACAAACACACCGTCCATCACATCGAGATGGAGCATACTGGCCTTGCTATCATTCACGAGCTGAATGTCGCGGGCAAGGTTGCCAAAATCGGCCGAAAGTAGTGAAGGAGAGACTTTCATATTTTTACAGAGAGATTAATTAGTTGTCGGGTTGAACGATTGCGGCTGCCTGCTTGCTCCTTTTCTTCTTGTAATGCTTCACGACAAAGTAGACGACAATGAGAAGAATGAGCCCGTAGCCAGCAATCTTGAGGTAGGTGTTGTAGTGCTCCAGGGCGGCAAATAGCTGCGAGTCGTCGGGCACTGCCAGATAGAGCAGGTAGCCCAGGCTACCCAGCACAAAATTCCACACTGCGGCACCCAGGATGGTGAAGAGGCTGAACTTGCCGAAATTCATCTTCGACATGCCAGCAGGAATCGAGATAAGATGGCGTATGGCCGGCAGCAAACGCCCCAAGAAGATGGCAATGCTGCCCTTGCGCTGAAAGTAGTCCTCGGCACGCTTCAATTTCTCGCTGTTGAGCATGAACAGGTGCCCCACCTTGCTGTCGGCAAACGCATAGATGAGCGGCCGCCCTATGATCATCGACAAGGTGTAGTTGATGATCGAGCCCACATAGGCTCCAGCCGTGGCCGTGAGCATCACCATGAAAATCTCGAGCTGGCTATTCTGCTGCAACGAGAAATAGGCAGCCGGGGGCACTACCACCTCGCTGGGCAGCGGCACAATCGAGCTCTCGATGGCCATGAGCGATGCAATCACCACATAGGTCATGTGCTCCTTGTACCAGTTGTAGAGGTCTTGCGCGTTGAAGCTGTAATGCATAGCGGCATAGACGATGACTCCCACTAGTGCCACGAGCAGCACAACGGCCACTATGAGTTTTAGATGTTTCTTCATAAATTTCATTCAGTGATTTTGCCGCAAAGGTAGTAAAAAAAGGTCAAAGTGCATAACCCAGGTCGACGAACATGGCCCGATAAGCCTCAGCCTTCTTCACGAGCGCCAAGGGATAGGCCCTCGAGGTAGAGGGCATGCGGTAGAATTTGAAGCGATGCCCGTGATAGTCGCAATCGGCAGGCACACCTATTTTGGGAATCTCGACGCCCGCCTTGCCCGCAATCACGCTCGAGGCCTTCTCGCCAGTGGTGACGATGGCACATATCGAGGGCTGCAAGTCAAAGAAATGGTCGAGGTCGATTGTCTCCACAATCTCGAGAAACTTGTCGCTGGCATTGTCACGCAAGCGGCGCACCCGTGCGGCCGTGTCCCACATGCCAATGTGCTGCTCGGTGAGAAATTGCTTGATGTCGGGCAGCAGGAACTTGCCTTGCTCAGCATCCCAGAACCGATTCTTGTCGCCATAGAAAATGAGCCCCATCACGCGCCACATGTCGTTGATTTTGTTGGGGTAAAAGAATTCCATCGACCAGCGGTTGGGCTTGGGCGGGAAGGTGCCCAGCATCAAGACGCGCGTCTCGGGCGGGAGAAAAGGCGGAAAGGGATGCTCCTCAACACTCATGCCGGCCATCGGTTAAATTTGTTTCAAGGCTTGGGCCAGTTGGTCGGGGCACGACGTGGGCTTGTAGCCGCACTTGATGCCTTGGAGCTTGGAAATAGCCTCGTCTTTACTCATGCCCTTGACCAGGCGAGAGATGCCTTGCAGATTGCCATTGCAGCCGCCCGTGAAGGCGACGTTTTGAATGATGCCCCTCCCGTCGACATCGAGGTCGATTTGCGACGAGCAAGTGCCTTGCGTGTAATAGGTGTATTTAGCCATAAATTCCTTAAATATCGTGTTTTATGATTTTAATCAATGCTTTGCGGTCGAGCACATCGATATCACTCAACGTGTAATTGATGACGCCTTTGTCCTTCAGTTCGTCAAGGGCATTCACCAGCGAGTTGCGGCGTGCGCCCAGCAGCAGGCACAAGTCCTTCTGGCGGTAATGCAGCGAGATGTCGTGGGAGCTGGGGCTCGTGAGCGACAAGATGAGCTTGGAGAGGCGCTCGGCAATCATGCCACGCGCTTGCGATAGCAAGGCGAAAGTGTGATTTTGAGAAATGTGAGAGAGATAATTCAGAATGTTGAAGAGAAACACCTCGTCGCTCTGCAAGATGCGCATGTAGTCGCTCTTGCGCAATTGCATGATGCCCGTGGTGCCCACGGCAAACACGTCGTAGGGGTACTGCGTGTGAAGGCCAAAGAGGAAGTCGGGGCCTATCACATTGGGAGCGTCGGCAATCTGGCTGATGCTCAGGCGCGCCACACGGCTCTTAGTCACCAGTTTCACGCTGCCCGACACGATAAAGCGCAAGTTGGTGCACTCATCGCCCGCCTTGATGATGTGCTCGCCGTCGCCATATTTCAAAAAGTGAAACGGCAACTTCTCGATGAGGGCCTCCAAGCGCTCATGACTCACGCCCTGAAAGAGCGGCAAATTCATTAATTGTTCAAACATGTTGCCCATAGCTGCGTAACTCCTATGATTTCATCAATTCACATTGCAAATTTAACGATTTATTGATAACTAAGGTTAACAGAATACAAAATGGAGCTCGTTTTTAACTTAAAATATATAAAAAAGTGCCGTCAGCGTGAAAAATCTGGCGGCACTGGGCTATGCAATATGCTTGCTATCTCTTACTTCAACTTTTCAATCACTTGGTCGATGGTCATGCTCACTTGCTCACCCGTCTCCATATTCTTGAGGGCAACAGTGCCGCTGGCGAGTTCGTTCTCGCCCACCATGGCCACATAAGGCACATGCTTGCTATTGGCATAGTTCATCTGTTTCTTCATCTTGGCGCTGTCGGGATAAACCTCGGCCGAAATGCCCTGGGCCCGCAGCTGCATCACATAGCGCAGCGATGCGGAGCTCTCCTTCTCGCCAAAGTTGATGAAGAGCACGCGGGTCGACGAAATCGTGTCGGCAGGATACAAGTCGAGCGTGTTGAGTACATCGTAGATGCGGTCGGCGCCAAAGCTGATGCCCACACCCGAGGTGCCAGGCATGCCAAACACGCCAGTGAGGTTGTCGTAGCGGCCACCGCCGGTGATGCTGCCCATCTCCACGTCGCAAGCCTTCACCTCAAGAATGGTGCCGGTGTAATAGTTCAAGCCACGGGCGAGCGACACATCGAGTTCAACAGTGGCCTTGGTGCCCAGCTCGGCCACATGACCCAGCACATAGCGCAACTCC
Source organism: uncultured Prevotellaceae bacterium (assembly GCA_900314215.1). GTDB lineage: Bacteria > Bacteroidota > Bacteroidia > Bacteroidales > Muribaculaceae > Sodaliphilus. The sequence continues at coordinate 58,683 of OMUK01000013.1, read as the reverse complement.
TCAATGCCCTTCTTGCCCACCTCGCTGGCGGCAAGCAGGCCGTCGAGCGTGGCCAGTTTCTCGTCGTTGGTGCCGCTGAGCGTCAACAGGGGCTGCAGCTGGTCGATTGCATCCTGGCTGAGGCCTTTCTCGCTGAGTTCTGCGTTCACATTGTCGATGCCAATCTTGTCGATTTTATCGATAGCCACGGTGATGTCGACAATCTTGTCGGGGGCGCCTATCACCTCGGCAATGCCGCTCAGCACCTTGCGGTTGTTGACCTTGATCACGATGTTGACGCCAAAGCGGCCAAAGACCTCGTCGATCATCGAGATGAGCTCAACTTCATTCACAAGCGAGTCGCTGCCCACCACGTCGGCATCGCACTGGTAAAACTCGCGGTAGCGGCCCTTCTGCGGGCGGTCGGCACGCCACACGGGCTGTATCTGGTAGCGCTTGAAGGGGAATTGCAACTCGTCGCGGTGCATCACCACATAGCGGGCGAAGGGCACCGTGAGGTCGTAGCGCAATCCTTTCTCGCTGATGTGAGAAATCATGTGGATGTAGTCCTTGTCGGCCAGCAGCTCATCGGGCACCTTGCGCAGGTAGTCGCCGCTGTTGAGCACCTTGAAGAGCAGTTTGTCGCCCTCGTCGCCATATTTACCCATGAGCGTGGATAAATTCTCCATGGCCGGTGTCTCAATTTGCTGGTAGCCATAGAGCAAGAACACATCTTTAATCGTATTGAAAATATAGTTGCGTTTCGCCATCTGTATTGGCGAGAAATCACGTGTACCCTTGGGAATTGTAGGTTTTTGTGCCATTTTTAGAGATAAATTTGTTTCTAGTGCAAAGGTACTGCAAGTCGAGCGAAATACAAAATCAAGAAGTCGTTTTTGATTTTGCATTCCCGAGGCGCAGCGTAACTTATCCAACGGTAGTGCAAACTTGCTTGGAATGCAAAATTAATCGCGCCGGCTGCCGCCCAGCAAGATGAGCGCATAGTAGATGAGCGTGGCCAGCGAGCCAAGAGCGGCGACCACATAGGTGTAGGCAGCCGAGCGCAGGGCGTCCTTTGCCATCTCGGTGGTCTCGCCATGAGTGATGCCCGACCACTCGAGCCACTGAATGGCCCGGCGGCTTGCATCAATCTCTACTGGCAAAGTGACCAAGCTAAACAGCGTGGTGATAGCAAACAGAGCCACGCCCACGCCCAAGATTGCCGGAAACACATTCACAAGCAGTATGCCAGCAAGCAACACCCAGGTCACCCACTGGCTGGCAAACTCCACAGCAGGCACGAGCGCCGTGCGCAGGCGCAGGGGGGCATAGCCATAGGCATGCTGCACAGCATGGCCACACTCGTGGGCAGCCACAGCGGCCGCGGCCACGCTATTGGTGGCATAGACGCCGTCGCTCAGGTTCACCGTGTGATTGGCGGGGTTGTAGAAGTCGGTCAAGGTGCCGCGGGTGCTTGTGACCTGCACATCGGTGATGCGGCTGTCGGCAAGCATCTTGCGGGCCACATCCTGGCCGCGCATTGCGCCACCAAGGGGCACGCGCGAGTATCTTTGGAACTTGCTGCGCAACGATTCCTGCACAACATAGCTCAGCAAGGCAATGCCAATAAAAATAATGTAGATCATAATTCAAAGTCAAATTTCCAATCATATCTTGCAAAAGGCGTGCCAAAGCACCGCGAGGCAAAAAAGAGATGCACGCCGTCGAGACGGCATGCATCTTTCTTAGTATAGCTTAAATGCAGCACAATTGATCAGTTGCCCAGGAGTTTGCCCACTGCCTTGGCAGCGCCCTCGGCAGCCTTCTGCTTGCCTTTGCTCACAGCGTCATTGGCTTTCTTCTGAGCGTTGTCGACAGCCTTGTTGGCCTTGTCGACGGCTTTGTTGGCCTTGTCGATAGTCTGCTCTTTGGCTTTCTTGACAGCCTCGGTTGCTTTGTCGACGGTTTGCTCCTTTGCCTTGTTCAGGGCTTCTTTGCCAGTAGCCTCAGCAGCCTCTACAGCAGCCTTGGTGACTGAGTCGCCAGCAGCCTTGGCAGCGTTGGCCACATTCTCGGGCGTTTCTACAATCTTGGAGATGAGCGACGACACCTCGGTGCCCGTCACGGTCTTCACTTCATTAGCCTTGGCGTTGAGAGCCTCTTGCACTTTCTTCAAGTAAGCATCGGCAGCAGCCTTGTCGGTGGCAGCCAGCTTGTTGTAGGTAGTCTGCGACTCACCCACGAGTTGTTGAATCTTGGCAGCGTCCTTCGATTGGATGGCCTCGTCGAGCTGAGTCTGGAAGTCCTCGGGGCTTATCGACGACTCGGCACTTGCCGAAGTCTCGGCCGATGCCTCGGTCGAAGCCTCGGTGGCACTGGTTTCTTCACTCTTGTTGCCATTGCAAGCAACCAACGACACTGAAGCAATTACTGCTAACAATAATAAGATTTTTTTCATCGTTTTGTACTTTATATTTTGGATTATAAAAACAATTGCTAATTATTGGGCTAAAATTACTGATTTTTTTGAAATTCACAAACTATAATCACGCATTTTTAAAACAATTTTCATCTTATACATCGTGCGGCAGTGACAAATATTGTGTAACTTTGGAAATATAAAAACAAACGATACACAATAATGACAACAATTGCAGCAATCATGCTCGCAGGCGCCTTGTGCACAGCAGCAAGCGCCCAGCAGCAGCTCTATTCCTATCAAGGCGAAAAAATCGACTTAGCCAGCCACACCTTCACCTCGCGGTGCCTGGGCAAATTGCAAGGCGTGCCCAAGCAGGCTTATCAAGGCATCGACACCTGGGGCGACTATGCCGTGAGCCTGCAAAACACAGGCTACGCCACAATCTACAAGCTGCACGACGGCAGTTTCTCACGCCTATCGCAGTTCCCGCTGGGCAGCTACTCAAAATACAACCATGCCAATGTGGCCTCATTCACCCACAAGCTCTACGCTCCTGGCGACCCGTTCCCGCTGCTGCTGGTGAGCCAGTGCTACAAGACACCCGTCGACGGGAAGAAAGACCTCATCTATGTGGAACGCATCGCCAGCGACATGAAGTCGTCGCAGCTGGTGGCCACCATCAATTTTGTCGACACCAGCCACCTGTGCGGCTACGCCGTGCAGTGGGTGGCCGACAATGCCAACAACATGCTCTATGGCTTTGCCAACACCGTGAGCAACCTCGACCCGCTCAACCAGCACCGCATCATTAAATTCAGATTGCCAAAACTCACTGGCCTCGAGCCGGGTGCCGAGATCAAACTCACCGAGGCCGACATGCTTGAGAATTATCTTGTGGAAGCGACCTACCCCTACTACTACAAGCAGATAGGCCAAGGGCTGCTGGTAAAAGACGGCCTGCTCTACATGCCAGTGGGCCTGGGCACACAGGAGCACCCGTCGATACTCTATGTGTGGGACCTCACGCGGCACGTGATGCGCAATGCCATCGACATGAGCCGTGCCACCCGCGGCGAACTCGAGGATTGCGCCCTGCACGACGGCAAACTCCTGATGCAGACGCAAGGCGAGCTCTATGAAATCGGCTTCTGAATAATCTACTACTATGACACAAAGCGACATTCTCAACAACATCAAGAGCCGGCTTGGCATCGTGCAGCTCAACCCCATGCAAGAGGCCATTGCACAGGACAGCAGCAAGGTGCACGACTATGTGCTCTACTCCCCCACCGGCACGGGCAAAACGCTGGCCTATGCCATCTCCATGTTGAGCAACATCGATGAAGCTGCCACAGGGAGGCTGCAGGCCTTGGTCATCGCCCCCTCGCGAGAGCTGGCCCTGCAGATAGGCCAAGTCGTGAGAGAAATCGCAGCGGGCGTGAAGGTAACCTGCCTATATGGCGGCCACAGCGCGCTCGACGAGAAGCGCTCGCTCAGCGACGTTCCTGCCATCCTGGTGGCCACGCCAGGCCGGCTGCTCGACCACGTGCAGCGCGGCAACGTAGACTTGGGCAGCGTGAGGCAGGTGGTGATCGACGAGTTTGACAAATGCCTTGAGCTGGGATTTGAAGGCGAAATGAAGCAACTGTGCCACAAGATACCGCGCCAGGCCCGGCACATCCTCACCTCGGCCACCGCGCTCGATGCGATTCCAGCCTACACAGGCATCACGAGCCCCAAAATCTACAATTTTGTGCAAGGCGGCAATTCTCCCCGCAACCGCATGAAAATATATCGCGTGATAAGCCAGAGCAAAGACAAGATTGAGACCCTCAAGCAACTGCTCACGGCACTGCCAGGCGAGCGCACTATCGTCTTTGCCAACTACCGAGAGGCCGTCGACCGCATCTACCAGCACCTGAAGGCGAGCCACTTGCCCGTGGGCCTGTACCACGGCGCCCTCGACCAGATTGAGCGCGAAAAGGCACTGGCCATGCTGGCCAACGGCACATTTCAGATTCTAGTCACCACCGACCTGGGCGCGCGCGGCCTCGACATCGAGGGCGTGAAAAACATCGTGCACTATCACCTGCCCATCTCGGCCGAGGCCTTCACTCACCGCAACGGCCGCACGGCACGCATCGATGCCTCGGGCAACATCTACGTCCTGCTAGGCCCCGACGAGGTGGTGCCCGACTATATCCACTTCGACAGCACCTGCAACTTGAAGCATTTCACGCCCAGCAGCAGCGAAACGGCCCCTGCGGCCATGGCCACCGTCTATTTCAAGGCCGGCAAAAAAGAGAAGATTTCAAAAGGCGACATACTCGGCTTTATCGCCAACAAGGGCGGCCTCACGGCCAGCGAGATTGGCAAAATCAACGTCTACGACCACTACGCCCTGGCCGCTGTGCCAGCCACTAAAGCCGAGGCCGTCATCACCAAGCTCAAAGCCAACAAAATCAAGGGCAAGAAAGTGCTCATCTCCCAAGCCAAGCAGAATCAATAGGGAAGAAAAAATGCGCTCCCGCACATTGGCTCCCGTGGGCAGCAACATGTGCGGGAACGTGATTTCTTTCTAAAATCGCACGAAGTGTGATAAACGGCTCACTTGTTTTTCACCTCGTTTTTCACAACGCCGTCGTCGAAGTACGACTTCACATTGTCGAGGGTAGTCTGTGCAATATTTTGGAGGGCTTCGCGTGTGAAAAACGCCTGATGCGATGTGAGAATGACATTGGGCATCGACACCAGGATAGAGAGTTTGTCGTCGTTCACCATCTGGTCGCTCCAGTCCTCGTAGAAGAACTTCTGCTCATACTCGTAGACGTCGAGACCTGCGGCGCTCACCTGCCCGCTGCGCAAGCCCAGGATGAGATCCTCGGTGTGGATGAGCTTGCCACGGCCCGTGTTGATAATCATCACCCCCTTCTTCATCTTGTTGATGCTCACGCGGTTTATCATGAAGCGCGTCTGTGGCGTGAGCGGCACGTGCAGCGAGATGATGTCGCTACGGCGGTAAATCTCGTCGAGGTCTACAACCTCCACGTCGTTTTGCTTGGCAAATTCCATGTCGGGATAGAGATCATAAGCCAGGATGTGCATGCCAAAGCCGCGCAGAATGCCAATGAGCACCTTGGCGATGCGACCCATGCCCACGATGCCCACCGTCTTGCCATACATGTCGAAGCCCATGAGGCCGTCGAGCTTGAAGTTGAACTCTCGGGTGCGGTTTACCGAGCGATACACCTTGCGGTTGAGGCACAGCATGAGGGTGGCAGCATACTCGGCCACGGCATGAGGCGAGTAGGCCGGAACACGCACTACGCTTATTTTCCCCTCGGCTGCCGAGAGGTCCACATTGTTGAATCCGGCACAGCGCAAGGCTATGAGTTTCACTCCATTCTGGGCAAGATAGCGCACCACAGGGGCATTCACCGTGTCGTCGACAAAGACGCACACGGCATCCATGCCCTGGGCAAGTTGCATGTTCTCCTCGTTGAGGCGGTCGGCAAACCAGTGGATTTCAAATCCGTAGTCTTCGTTGTATTTCTCGAAGCTCTTGCGATCGTAGGGCTTCGTGTCGAAAAATCCTATTTTGATTGGCATAATCTATCATTTTAAAAAGGCCCTGCCCCTCGCCCACTTGTGGTTGAGGAAACAGAGCCTGGGTCAAATTTCAAGTATAAAGTGTGCGCTTAAAGATCAAGCAGATTCACAGCCACGCGGAAGTAGGCCTTAGAAGCCTCGGGGTTCCACATCATCTGGCCAGTGACAGGAAGGTTCCAATTGCCAACTTTCAACTTATAGGTAGCACCGAGGCGAACGTCGGTCACGCCAGCGTGCTTGCCATAGAGGTTGTTGTTGAGGTTGTTGGCCTCGCGGAAGTCCTTGTCGTAGGGATCGAGAGCGAACGAGCCGCCCACCGAACCGTCGACAGCCCACTTCTCGCTGTCGTAGAAGCGATAAGCTGCCTGAACGAAGGTAGAATAAATGTTCTTGGCATCCTTGGTGTCGATGATATGGCCACGCTCATCACGAGCAAGCTCGCCACGGTCACGACCTTGCACCAGGGTAGCCCAGGTCAAGGTGAGCGGGAAGTTGCACTTCACGCCGAAGTCGTAGCTCAGGGCGACATCGGTCAAGTGGCTGGTGCGGTCGGCAGTCCACACAAAGTACTTGCCATTGCCAGGAATACCATCGGAGAAGTTCCAGAGGTCCCACACTGCCAGGTTGAAGCCACTGTGGTTGAAGTTGAAGTATACGTCGGCCTCCTTGTAGTCGCCGTCGACAGCCATGCCGCCCCACAAGCCGAGCTTGAAGTGGCCATTGTTGTCGGTTATAGATACATCATTATTGAGAATCAAGCCATTGCCTACCTCAAGACCACGCCACAGGTGAGAACTCTCGAGGCTTGCCGACTCGTGCAACTTCTGTGCCTGCGCCATCACAGGTATCGACATCACCGTAGCCAGGCACAAAATGTTAAGGATAAATTTTTTCATAATGGGGTTATAATTTTTAATTTAAACTAAAAAAGCGTCCTGGAACGCAAGGGACACACTCTTGAGTCCCAGGACGCTGAAATTGGATATATAAGAATTTTTAGCAAAGTCCGAATGCCATGCCAACGAAGGCTGCAACGATAGCACCGCAGATTGGGCCAAACACAGGTACCCAAGAGTAGCCCCAGCCGCTGTCGCGCTTGTGAGCCATAGGCAGGATAGCGTGAGCAATGCGTGGCGAGAGGTCACGGGCAGGGTTCATTGCATATCCGGTAGGACCGCCGAGCGACATACCCAGAGCCACAATCACTGCAGTGATAGGCCATGCGCTCACAGCGCCCACATTGGTAACGTCGGTATAGTTGCCAATACCGATGATCATCAACAACAGGATGAAGGTAGCAACCAACTCGGTGAAGAAGTTAGCGGCCTTGTGGTCGATAGCTGGCATGGTGCAATAGGTGCCCAGCACAGCTTCCTTGTCCTCGGTAGCGTTGAAGTGGTCGCGATACACGAGCCACACGAGCACTGCGCCCAGGAAACCACCAATCATTTGGGCCACGATGTAGCCAATGATACTTGCAGCGAGAGAAGCGTGAACACCAGCGCTGGCCAGGAATGCACTGAAGCCACCAGAGCAAGCCAGACCGATGGTCACAGCAGGATTCAGGTGAGCGCCACTGCCATGAGCGACAAAGACACCTGCCATCACAGCAAGACCCCATCCGATAGCGATGACAACCCAGCCGGCTCCTTGAGCCTTACTCTTATTCAGATTACATGCGGCGCAAACGCCATCACCCATGAGGACTAGAACTAAAGTGCCCAGAAATTCAAGAGCACAAAGATGCATTAATACGGGATCCATAATAAATGATTTTTATGATTATTGATTATGTTGTTTGTTTAAGACAAGCGGAGGTCGATGGGGCCTCCGCCCGACTAGAAAATAATGGTTAATTAGTTATTTTTTAGTAAGCGTGCGGCTGATAGCGTCGGCCCAGCCCTTCTTGGCCTCCTTGATCTCCTCGTTCTCGGGAGCAGGCTCGAAGGTGCGCTCAACTTGCCATTGCTTCTTGAGCTCGTCGATGTCTTTCCAGAAGCCCACTGCCAGGCCTGCCAGATAAGCAGCGCCCAGAGCGGTAGTCTCGGTAATCTTCGGGCGAACGACCTTGATGCCGAGCAGGTTGGCCTGATATTGCATCAGCAGGTTGTTGCGCGAAGCGCCGCCGTCGACCTTGAGCTCGGTGAGCGGGTGGTTCATGTCCTTGGCCATAGCCTGAGCGATGTCGTAGGTTTGGAATGCGATGCCATCGAGGGCAGCGCGAGCGATGTGAGCTGCCGTGGTGCCACGGGTGATGCCCACGATAGTGCCGCGTGCATAAGGATCCCAGTAAGGAGCAGCCAGACCGGTGAGGGCAGGCACGAAGTAAACGCCGCCGCTGTCGGGAACTGTCGAAGCCAGAGCCTCAACCTCGCCCGACGACTTGATGATGCCCAGGCCGTCGCGCAGCCATTGCACAACGCTACCGCCCACATAGATTGAGCCCTCAAGAGCATAGTTCACCTTGTCGCCAATCTTCCAGGCCACGGTGGTGAGCAGGTTGTTCTTGCTCAGGATAGGCTTGTCGCCGATGTTGAGCATCACAAAGCAGCCAGTGCCATAGGTGTTCTTGATAGCACCTGGCTCAACGCACATCTGGCCAAAGAGGGCAGCCTGCTGGTCGCCAGCCACACCTGCGATAGGCACCTCGTGAGCAAAGATTGTAGACTTGGTGTGAGCCATAATCTCGCTGCTCGACTTCACCTCGGGCATCATGCTTGCAGGAATGTCGAGAAGCTTGAGCAGGTCCTCATCCCACTTGAGCTCGTTGATGTTGAAAAGCATCGTGCGTGAAGCGTTGGTCACATCGGTCACGTGAGCCTCGCCGCGGGTGAGACGCCAGATGAGCCAAGAGTCGACGTTGCCGAAACGCAGCTTGCCTTGCTCGGCACGCTTGCGTGCGCCAGGCACATTGTCGAGTATCCACTTAATCTTGGTGCCGCTGAAGTAGGCATCGATGATAAGGCCAGTCTTCTCGCGAATCATGTCGACGAGACCCTGTGCTTTCAGCTTGTCGCAGAACTCGGCCGTGCGGCGGTCTTGCCACACAATAGCGTTGTAGATAGGCTCCTCGGTGTCAACGTCCCACACGATGGTGGTCTCACGCTGGTTGGTGATACCGATGCCAGCGATATCGAGGCCGTTGATGTCGATTTGCGAAATAGCCTCGGCGATGGTTGAAGCCTGAGATGACCAAATCTCATTGGGGTCATGCTCTACCCATCCGGGTTTGGGGAAGTACTGTTTGAACTCTTTTTGAGCTACCGACTTAATTTGGCCATTGTGGTCAAATACAACGGTACGTGAACTGGTCGTACCTTGATCAAGTGCAAGAATGTACTGTTCCATAAAAATTTAGGTTTTAATTAGTGGTTAAGTTTGGCTATTAATTAAATAGTTGAGTTATTTTGTAATAGTTGTTTTCAAACGGGAATTTCATGCGAGGCAGCGGTTGGCGTCGCTCCTCAGTCAGGAAGAATGCGATGGTATCGCATGTGGTCAATTCAGAAGGCATCGTGCTGGCGCCCTTCACATGGGGGCAGGCCGGCTCAAGCGCAATCATAATTTATAAAAATGATATGTATACTTCAATTTTACTCATTTTTTCAATTTCAGTTTCAAATAAAAGTCATGTCATTTACCGAAAATAAAGAGTTATAAAGTTTGTTTCGTTTCGGTTACCTTATATTTCGTTTTTGACATAAATTTGATTATCTCACTTGCAAACATATAAAGTTCTTCTTAAAAACGGAAATATATTAACATTTTTTAAGATAAAAATTTTGTTATGAAAGCATCATTGTTCCACATCACGCAACTTGTGGTCTATTTCACTCCAATTTCATAGATTGCATAATCAATCAACCGGTAGAGCCAGCATGCAACCTTTAAGGCAAGTTGCGCGTGAGGGGCATCGAGATTCCCCCACAACTCTTCATGTTTACACGTCTTTCATATTGCAAATATAAAGTTTTTTTTCAGTAAAAAAAACAATTTGCCACTTTTTAGCACAAAGCAGAAAAAATTTTACTAAAATTTTACAAGCGCGTCACCACGCGTGAACCCGAGCAGCACCCCGCTCCAGCCCCGAAATTACACGAAAATCAAAAAAATGTGCAAAATTCAGGCTAAAAAAGTTGACAATACAGCAGATAATCTTTACATTTGTAACGCCGATAGCTCAACTGCGAGCCATGGGCAACGCAATTAATATAAACAACTAAAACCCGAATTAAACCTTATGAAACCTATCAAGAGCTTTGCCGAGCTGGTAGCACACCTCGGCAAGCGCGAAGCAAGGAAAAGAGTGGCCGTAGTGTGGGCAGCCGATGACCACACTCCCCAAGCCTGCGCAATGGCGCTGGCGCATAACATTGCCGACTTCACCTTTGTGGGCTGCAAGCAACACCTGCAAGGCCAGTTCAAGCTGGATGGTGAAGACGCCCACGTGAGATATGTCGACGCCGAGAGCCCCGTCGAGGCAGCCGCCAGAGCCGTGCAACTGGTGCGTGACGGCGAGGCCGACGTGCTGATGAAAGGACTCATCAACACCGACGACCTGCTGCACGCCGTGCTCAACAAGCAGACGGGCATACTGCCCCGCGGCAATGTCCTCACCCACGTGGCCATCACCCAAGTGCCTCAGCTCAAGAGGCTGTTGCTATTTGGCGACGCGGCAGTGATCCCCTATCCCACCCTGGAGCAGCGCGTCGCGCAAGTGAAATACATGACGCGCATGTGCTCGCTGCTGGGCATCGAGGAGCCCCGCATCTCGCTCGTGCACTGCACCGAGAAGACCAATGCCAAGACGTTCCCCTTCACAGCCGACTATACCCAGCTCAAGCAGATGGCCGGCAACGGCGACTTTGGCAAGGTCATCATCGACGGCCCGCTCGATCTCAAGACCTCGCTCGACAGGGAGAGCCTGCAAGAGAAAGGCATCGACTCGCCCATCGACGGCGAGGCCGACGTGCTGCTATTCCCCGACATCGAGGCCGGCAACGTGTTCTACAAAACCATCACGCTCTTTGCTAGCGCCGTCACCGCCGGGCTGCTGCAAGGTGCCCAAGCGCCAGTGGTACTGAGCTCGAGGGCCGACAGCCCCGAGTGCAAATTCTACAGCCTGGCCGTAGCCTCAATTTAATTCTTCCAAAAACAAACATACTCATTTAAACTTCACATATATTATATAATACTATGCTCATCTTAGTAGTAAATCCTGGTTCTACCTCGACCAAACTTGCAGTATATGAGGACGAGAAACCCATGTTGCTGCGCAGTATCGACCATCGCCCCGAAGAATTGGAACAATTTGCCGAGGTGACCGACGAGTTTGACTTTCGCCGCCAGCTCATCATCGATGAATTGAAACGGCTCAACGTGCCATTCACCTTCTCGGCCGTGATAGGCCGAGGCGGCCTGTCGAAGCCCATGGCAGGCGGCGTGTATGAAATCAACCAGAAGATGCTCGACGACACGCGCAATGCCATACACAAGCACGCCTGCGACCTGGGCTGCCTCATTGCCCACTCCATCGCCAAGGACATACCTGGCTGCCGCAGCTTCATCGCCGACCCCGGCGTGGTCGACGAACTCAACGACTATGCCCGCATATGCGGCTCGCCGCTCATGCACCGCATCTGCATATGGCACGCCCTCAACCAGCGCGCCATCGCCCGCCGCTATGCCAACGAGATAGGCAAGCGCTACGAGGACCTGAACCTGATCATATGCCACATGGGTGGCGGCATCTCGATTGCAGCCCACGACCATGGCCGTGCCGTCGATGCCAACAACGCTCTCGACGGCGAGGGTCCCTTCTCGCCCGAGCGTGCCGGCTCACTGCCGGCTGCCGACCTCATCAGGCTGTGCTTCAGCGGCAAGTATACCGAGGATGAATTGCTCAAGCGTGTGGCTGGCCAGGCAGGCCTCATGGCACTGCTGGGCACCAAGGACGTGAGAGAGGTGGAACGCCGCATCAACGAGGGCGACAAGTATGCCGAGCTCATACTCAACGCCATGATATACCACACTGCCAAGAATATCGTGGCCGAGGCAGCTGTGCTCTACGGCAAGGTCGACGCCATCCTGCTCACGGGCGGCATCGCCCGCAACGAGTATGTGGTGAAGCGGCTGCGCCAGCGCATCGACTTCATCGCCCCCACCCACTGCTTCCCTGGCGAGGACGAGATGGGCGCTCTGGCCAGCAATGCATTCTCGGTACTCACCGGCAAGGTCAAAGCCCAAACCTATGAATAAAGTGGTACAATAATGCGGTGCCTCCATTTGAGGCACTATTAGATTTAGCCTCTATTCCACCCGCTTGGCGAAATAGAGGCTGTTTTTTTGTTGTATATGATAGCAGGGCGCGGCTCTTAGAGCCGTCGGCACGCAATAAATAACATGCCGATTGCTTCTCGGCATTAATTTCACATAATCAATAAAATAGGATGCAACATTGTCGTGGGCCGGCACAAGACCGGCCCCTACAGGTGGGTTAAAACAAATCGGCAATGCCATCAAGGTGAAACGTGTGGCGGGCAGGAATTATCGCTTGTCGAGCAGGCCGTATTTCTCCCACTCCTCTTGCGGGTAGTTGTCGCGCAGGATTTTGCGCAAGTCGGCATAGCCGGTTTTCACACTATTCAGAATGTCATTTTTAGCTCTGGTCTTGGCCGAGAGCTGGTCGTGCAGCGCGTCGCACTCCTGGTCCAGCTGCTTCATGTGGCGGGTCTTATCCACCAAGTCGTCGAGCACGTGGGCATCAACGCCCTTGTCGAGCAACTCATTTAAATGGGCCTTCACGCCGTCGACAAGACGCATGGTTTTATCGACTTGTAAATCTATCGTTTTTGACATAATTGTAAGGTTTTAAACATTTTGTATAGCAAAAATAAGAAAAAAAGACCATTATCGGTTTCCATATTTTACTATTTTTAAGTCAAAAACCAAGAAAATTTAACATTTCAAGCGGGGAAAATGGCACCCCTAGAATGGGTAGCCAATGGCCAGGTGGAAGGCGAGACCATCTTTAAACTTGGGTATGTTGTAGTAGCCGCTCTTGCCCGTCTCGTAGGGGGCGTGGATGCCGATGCCCAGGTCGGCGCGCACCACGAGCATGCTCATGTCGAAGCGCAGGCCCACACCGGTGCCCAGGGCCAGCTGGTCGAAGAATTTGCTCATCTTCAACTTGCCGCCGGGGCGGTCGTCGTCGTTCTTGAGCAGCCACACATTGCCGGCATCGAGGAAGATTGCGCCATGCAGGTAGCCCAGTATCGGGAAGCGGTATTCCCAGTTGTTCTCAAATTTGAAGGTACCCGTCTGGTCGTAGTAACCAAAGCTGTTGTCCTTGGCAGCGCGGTAGCTGCCGGGGCCCAGCGAGCGTATTGTGAAGGCACGCACCGAGTTGGCGCCGCCCGAGTAGAACTGCTCGCTGTAGGGCACCTCGCTTGAGTTGCCATAGGCATGAGCCACGCCCACAAAGAGGCGCGACACCAGCTGCGACGACTCGCTGAGCGCATAGTTCCACACCAGTTGCGTCTGGGCCTTGAAGAATTGAGAAAACGGCGTGCCAAAGAGCTTCTTGTCGTTTTTGCTGCCAGCCAGTTCCCATATGCCGGCAAAGATGTTGCCGGCCTCCTTGGTGTCGACATTCCAGGTGATGGTGCTGCGGCCAAAGGTGTTGGTATAGGTAAACGAGTATTCCATCGAGGGAATATAGGTGTTGTCGAAGCTGTTTTTCACCACGGGGTTCATGTCCATGACCGAGTCCATGGCCGCCGTGGTGGTGAGCAGCTTGCTATAGACGAGTTTAAACGGCGTGAACTCATTGAGCATGTGCCTATTGGCATGCCATTGCCACGTGAAGGCCAAGCCCAGCTGCAGCATCTTGAAATAGTCGGGACGGTTGAGGATGCTGGCATATTGCGAGAAGCGTGTCCAGTTCACGTAGCGGCGGCTGCGGTCGACAAACTTGGGCGCAAGCAGCCGGGGGATGGCGAGCTCGGCGTTGTAGCCAAACTCATAGGAGTTGAACTCGCTGTTCTTATAGGCTCCGCCCTTGCCCGTCTGCCACTCATAGGAGGCACGCAGGTCGACGCTCAGGCGCTCGCCGCCGCCCATGAGATTCTTGTGGGTGACGCCAGCCTTGAGGCCGGGGCCCAGGAAGCTATTTGACTTATAGGCCCCCTGCACCTGCACATTGGCCTCGAGTGGGCGGTCGAGGGTGCAATTGATGGCCAGGTCGAGCAGGCCGTTGCCATTGTCGTCGGTCGAGTCGAGAGGAGTCACTCGCATGTCAACGTTGCTGAAGATGCCCAAGTTGGAGAGCTGCACCTGCATGCGGTCCATATTGCCCACCTTGAAGGGGCGCCCCTTGCGCGACCTGATGCAGGAGAGCACCGAGGCATCGCGCACCCTGATGGGGTCGTATTTCACCAGCGTGCACCGTGGGGTGAGGGTGGTGTCGGGGGTGCCGCCGGCCTTGTAATTGAACACAGTGACCGTGACGTCGTTCACATAGTAGCGCACGAGCGCCGAGTTGGGCACATTGCTGGCCTTGGTCATCTGCATGTTGATCACGCCGCGGGTGGTCACGCTGTCGGCCAAATACTGGATATACTCGGGGCGGAAGAAGTAGAAGCCGCTGTTGCGCAAGGCATTGGTGATGTCGATGCGCACCTGGTTGAGCGAGTCGAGGCAGTAGCGGTTGCCCGACTGGTAGTAATGGTTGACACGCGCGCAAGAGTCGATGAAGTCGCCCACGGGTGTATTGGAGCCAAGAGGCTTGATCTGGCCCAGCACATAGGGCTTGTGCACCCGCACCGTGTAGGTGATGCTGGCCTTCTTTTTGTTCTTCTTGTTGTAGTTGAGCGCATACTTGGCGCTCGAGCCGAAGTAGCCGTTGTTGCGCAACAGCGTGTTGATCATGTCGACACGGGTACCGGGGCGCACGTGGCTTATGAGTTTGGGATCGGCAACCAGTTTCTTGTAGAGCCAGCCCTTGAGGCCGGTCGAGTTCTCGTCCCAGTGGTTATACACCCACAGGCCGATGGGCAACGGCGTGCGGTAATAGGGCGAGTAGAGCGGGTTGTTGGGCTTCACATTGATGGTGGTGAAGATGGCGTCTTGCACATCGGCGGCAATCTTCACGCTGTCGTCTTGCACATAGTCGAGCTTCTTCACGCCGGTATAGAGCGTCTCGCCGCTCCCCAGCCGCGCTGTGGTGGAGCAAGCGACTGCCATGAGGGCAATCGCTGCCAGAGCTATCAGTTTGAGTAATCGATGTTTCATTCCTTCACAGTTCGTTTTACGGGCGAAGCCTTGGGCGCGTCAAGGCCGCTCGACTTGTCCTCGATTAGCAGTTTGGGCGTGTTTTTCAATGTGCTGTCGACCAGCACCGAATCCCTGTGGCGCCGCTTGAAGAGGTCCTTGAAGCTGCCCAACTTGCGCTTCATCACAAAGGCCGCGCCCGTCTGTGTCACATTGCCCTCGAGGATGCTCTCGATGCCGGCCGTGCGGAAGAGCTTCAGCATCATGCTGCCACGGCTGTTGAGGTTGTACTCGAGCGAGATGTTGTTGAAGAGGTTGTCGGCAAGGTTGCTCTGCTGGGTGGCGTCGGTGGAGTACTCGCCGCCCACCACCACCTTGAGGCGGTCGTCGAAGAGGGTCTTCGACAGGCGGTAGGAGTAGCTCATCTGGTCGCTTGTGCTGGTGCCGTTCTGGCTCTCATAGGAGTTGATGCCAAACGACAGGTCGATGCCGTGCAGATTGTTGGCAGCCCAGCTGTTGAGCTGCGACTGGATGAACGAGAAGAGCGCATTGTTGGCCGAGGCAAGCTCGGGATTGTTGCTGCCCGACTCGCTCGAGTAGGTGTTGTAGAGCAGCAGGTTGATGGCGGCTGCGCTACGCTGGGCTGCCGTCATGCCCTGCAACTCATTCTCTACCTCGGCATCGTTGGTGCTGGCCAGGTCGAAGCTGATGTCCATCTGATTCAGGCTATTCTTGATCATGGCCGTGACGATGAAGTCGACCACATGCGAGGCGCCGCCGCTCGAGTTCACCGTGGCACGCAACTTGTCGCTGCCCGTGAGGTTGAGCGTGGGGTTGAGCATCTCGCCCGTCCAGGTGAGCGCGCTGCCCTCGGCAATCTCAAACACCTTCTGCGAGATCACAGGCGGCGTGTAGCGCACCTCGCCGCTCTTGATGGTATAGGTGCCCACCAGGTTGTCCTTGCCGGCAAAGTCGAGGGTGTAGCGCAACTTGCCGCTGCCCTGCACGGCCACGCGGCTCTTGCCATCTTGCGTCAAGTACACATTGAATTTGGCGCCTTGCGAGATGCCGATGTCAATCTTCAGGTCGAGCGACGAGGTGGCCACGCCTGTCACCAGCTTGCTCAGGGCACTTGTGGTGTCGGCAGGGTTGATAAAGGTCACCATATTCTCGTCGACGGTGCTGCGGTTGGCCAGGGCGTCGATCTCATCGAGCATCACATAGGTGAGGTCGCTGGTGGGCAGCAAGTTCACATTGGCACCCACGCGCATGTTGCCGCCCTTGCTCGTCACCGAGGCGTCGATGTCGGCATAGCCCTGGCCGAACAACTCGGACCAACGCTGCTGGTCGGTGCCTATCACTTCCACATTCTTGCCTGTGATGTTGAGGTCCATATCCATCGTGCTCAGGTCGACGGTGCCGCTGGTCGCAATGGGGCTGTCGTTCACACCATAGAGCTTGGTGCCATTGAGGGTGATCAGGCTGTTGTTGACCACAATGCGGCTGGTGTCGAGCCGCAGCGAGGCTCCATAGGCCGGCAGCGACACAATGGCCGAGTCGCCCTGCACATAGCCATTGATGCTGGGCTGCTGGGTGGTGCCCGTCACAGCCAGGTCGCCGTCGAGATAGCCGTCGAGCCACACGTAGTTGCCGGGGATGAAGGGCGAAGCCTTCTCGAGCGGGAAGCGGTCGAGCTGCAAGTTGAGGTTCATGGGGCTGCGCGAAGTGGAGTCGTTGAGCACGCCATAGGCCAGGGCCACCTTCGACCCGTCGAGGTCGAGCGTGGCATTGAGCTTGGTAGCCATCGTGGCAGGATCGATGCCCAGCTTGGTATTGATGGTCACGTCGCCCTCGTTCACATTATTATAGGTGAACTTATTGATGGCTATCGTGCCGTCGCCATCCATGTTGCGGCCGTCGTAGAGCACCTTCATGTTGCCATTCACCGTGCCGCTCATCGAGGGCAACGAGGGCAGATAGGTGGTCCATTGCTCAAGTTTCACATTGTCGATATTGAGCAGGATATTTTCCTTGTTGGGGTCGTCGGTAGGCTCCGACTTGAGGGCCAGGCTGCTCGAGTCGTTCTTGATGTTGAAGTCTACATCGAGCAGGCGCGTCTTGTAGTTATAGTTCAGGTAGTTGTCCTCGTTGATTTCCCAAGAGCGGTAGCCAATCACAGGATCGGTGGGGAAGAAACGGGCCTTGATCAGGTCGCGGTCGAGGGTGGCATTGGCGCCCAGGCGGTAACCCATCTCGCCCTTGATGTTGTGCTGCTCAACGAGGAAGTCGACGGTAGAGCCCACTGCCCCGCCCTTCACGTCGACCTGGGCAAAGTCGTCCCAGGTGCCAGGAGCGTTGCCCATGTGCAGGTTGAAGGCCAGGTACTTGTCGTCGAGCTCGTTGGCATGGAAAGTGAGGGTGTCGATAGCCTGCTCGCCATAGCTCAACTGGTGCACATAGCCGTCCATGTAGATGGTGGAGTCGTTGCGTATTTGGCAATTCACCTCGCGGAAGTCGATGTTGTACTTGGCGGCATAGCGCGGCACGATACCATTGGGGCCTGCCTTGAGGTCGAGGGTGAACTTGGGCAGGGCTTCTTGCAAGGTGTTGATGTCGAGGTAGCGGTTCTTGTATTGCTGCTGTGCCAGCTCCAGGGTCTTGGTCATTGACTTGGTGAACTGGTTGAGATTGCATTGCGACACAAAGTCGAGGTGGGTGTCCTCGTTGTCGATATAGGCACTCACGGTGGTGGCATTGGAGGCAAAGCGCACGTCGGTGTTGTTGCTCACGATTTGCTCGCCGTCGTAGTTCCAGTTGAGGTCGGAGAGGTTGGCATTGAGGTCGCAAAATTGTGTCTTGGCATCGTAGTCGATCGAGGCGTTCACCTTGCCGCTGCCACGGCACGGCGCGGCGACGAGGCCAAACTTCTGAGCATCGAGGTCGTTGATGACGCCATTCACTGCCATCACATAGTGGTCGCCGTGGATGGTGCCGTCGGCGGTGATGTCGAGGTCGCAATCCTTGTTGTGCGACACCACATTGCCCTTCACCACGCCGCCGTTCATGTTGACACGGGCGGTGATGTTCTCATAGCGCTGGCCCTGATAGGTGACGCCGCCCAGGTCGATATCGGCATTGACCGCGGTCGAGGACTTCAAGAAGTCGAAGCCATGCCCGCTGGCCTTGATGTGGGCTGTGAGATTGTCGGCAGGAGCCAAGGGCAAGATGCGCTTGATGGGGAAGCTGCTGAAGGTGGCGTCGACGTTGTAGCGCTGGCTGTTGGCACTGAAGCTGCCCTGCCCCACGGCCTGGCCGCCTGTGAGCTTCATGGCAAAGTTGCCCGCGATGTTGCTCTGGGCGTCAAATTTCACGTGGCCGTTGACTGCCATGGGCGGGATATTGATTTGCCGCTGCTGGGCCTTGTCGAGCAAGGTGGGCTTGATGAAATCGGCATTGGTGACAAGGGCGTCGAAGTGCACGTCGCCATTGAGCCGCTTGGGCTCGAGCGGGTAGTTGAGGCTGCCGCTCACAGTGGCGTGGGCATAGCGTGGAATATCGGCCGTGAAGGTGGTGATATTGAGGTGCTGGGGCGTGCCGGCAAGGGTGCCCTTGACTGCAATGGGGTTGTATTGCGGCACCATCTTGAGCGTGGGCTTGAGCGCAGGCATGATTTTGCCTATTTCTTGCAGGGCAATCTTGGAGTCGGTAGTCACCTTGAACCTGCCCGCAGGTTGCTTGTCGAGCAGGGTCATGGGGCCGTGGGCATCGAGATAGATGCTGCTCATGAAGGTCTTCAGGCGCATCTTGTCGAGGTCGAGCTGGTTGTTGTGCATCGAGAATGTGCCGCTGGCCCGCTCAATCTCGATGCCGCAACGCTCAAGGGCCGTGAGGTTGACGAGCGGCACCTTGATGGTCGTGCCCTGGTTGTAGAAGTGGTTGACGCCCACATTCACATGGCTCACCTCGATATAGTCGGGGTCGAGGCCCCTCACGGGCTTGTGGCCGGTGGTGGCGTAGATGGCATGGCTGCCACCCAGGCGCAGTGTGTCGCAATTGATGGTCCACGGCAGGGAGTTAAGCTCATCGGCAGGCTTGGCAGTAGCGGCAAGCCATTGCTTGGGAGCAGTGTATTGGGCAACGGCCGAGGCAGGCAAATTGAAATACCGGGCATCTACCGTGTCGATCTTGAGCGACTGGGCGGTGATCGTCTGGTCGCCGGTGTTGAGGGCGCAACCCACCAGGCGTGCAAAGCCCACTGTGGCATTGAGCTTGTCGATGGTGGGCAGCATTCTCATGTCGTAGTTGAGGTGAGTGATCTGCAACGTGTCGGCATTGATGACCCAGGGCTTAGACGTGCTGGTATCGACCGGCTCGGGGTGCAGCATGGCATAGAGGGCGGCATCGCGCTCACTCATGGCATAGTAGCTGCAACGGGCGCTGTCGACCCGCAGGCTGCGGGCGTCGATGGTGCAGTCGCCTGTGTCGATTTTGCCATTGAGCAACTGAGCAAAGCCCACGTGGGCGTGCATTTTGTCGATAGTTGGCAACAAGCGCATCGTGTAGTCGACGTCGCGCAAGGTGAGCTTGATGGCATTCACGCGCCAGGGCTTGGAGGCAGCGGTGTCGGTGGTGTCGGCATCTTTCTTCTTGCGGTCGGGATAGCCCACATACTCGATACGCCCGCCCTGCAAGTCGCCGTCGATGAGGTTGAGCACCTGGTTTTTCAAGTCAAGGTCGATGGCCGAGAGCTTGCAGTGGTCAACGTCGGCCGTGAGATACATCGCCGAGTCGGCGCTGAGCATGTGGTAATAGCCGTGGGTGAGCTCGGCGTCGCCCACCTTGAAGTCGAGATGCAGCAGGGGCATCACCTCGACGCCGGTGGTGAGGTTGCCCACGCGCAGCATGGTGTCGCCTTGCTGGTCGAGAGCCGAAAAGCCGTCCATGCTCAACTCGAGCGGGAACTTGAGCAAGATGCGGTCCATCTTCACCTGCATACCCGTCGACTTGGTGGCATAGTCGCAAGCGTAATCCTTGGCAATATTTTGGACAAAAGGAATGTAAAGCGACACAGGGAGCACTACCACCAGCAGAACAATGATGGCCACCAAAGTCTTGATGCTGCGTCGCAGAATTTTATTTTTTATCAGATGATGCAAGTTTGTATCGCTTTTGTCCGATAGATGTAGGCAAGAACCGGCTTGTTAAACAACCTACAAACTTACAAATTAATTTTGAGAATTGCCCACCATTTCGGGCACAATTTGCAAAATTCAGCTAAAAAATTGATGGAAAAATCGACTATTATTCAGGAAAAATTGTCAATCCTCGGGATATAGCGAGAGAAACACGTCGGCACTGCGCAGCTGGGGTGCCTTGTCGTGGAGCTCCTGCAGCGAGACCTCGCCCACCACATACTTGTAGTCCTCGCTATAGTAGCTCTCGCTTATATTCTTGAAATTCAGCAAATTCAAGTTGTGCGGAGTATCATAGCGGTAGTAGATGCGAAGCTGGTGGTCGTTGGAGAACTCAGGCTTGTGGGCGCTGTGCAATTTCTTGTACTCGTAGCGGTAGTCGTAGAGCTGAGCGGTGATGTCGCTAAGCACAGCCGAACCCGTGGGGAAGCCGCCAGCGCCCTGGCCGAACATGAACTGCTTGTAGTAGAACAGGCCCTTGATGACCACGCCGTTGAACTCGTCCTCGACACTGTAGATATACTTCTGCTTAGAGAGCAGGTGGGGCATGACCGAGAGTATGAGCCGGTTGTCGTCGACCTTCTCGGCCCAGCCCACCAGCTTGATGCGACGCTGCTTCTCCTGGGCGAAGCGTATGTCGTGCTCATTCATGTTGCCAATGCCGAAGGTGAAAATCTTGTCGCTCTCCACATACACGCCAAAGGCGTGCACAGTGATGATAATCAACTTGAACACCGAGTCCCAGCCGCCTATGTCGAGCGTGGGGTCGCTCTCGGCAAAGCCCAGCTTCTGTGCCAGGGCCAGGGCATCGCTGTAGTTCATGCCCTCGTTGAAAATCTTGGAGAGGATGAAATTGGACGAGCCGTTGAGGATACCTTTCACCGAGATGAGCAGGTCGTTGTCGTAGTACTCCTCGAGGTTGCGTATCACGGGTATGCTGCCGCAGGCCGAGGCGTCGTAGAGCAAGGCCGTGTCGTGCTGCTGCTGCAGCTCGATCATCTCGGGCAAGTGGGCGGCGAGCATCTTCTTGTTGCCGCTCACCACGGGGAGGCCGGCGGTGAGGGCACGCTTCACGATGTCGTAGGCCGCCTGGGCGTCGTCGATGAGTTCGACGATGAAGTTGATGTGCGGTTCGTTGAATATCTCGTCGGCGCTGGTGGTGAATTCCAGCTCGGGGGCCTGGTGGCGGTGTTTCGCAACGTTGCGCACGCACACCTTCACAATGTGCACATTGTCGGGCTTGATTTTCTGCAACACGTCGTAGAGGCCCTTGCCCACTGTGCCGAAGCCAAAAAGGCCTATGTATATTTGTTTGTCGTTCATTGTATCTATGCTTTTATATTACTGGATAAATTTCTGAATGATGTGGTTGAGTTTGTCGCTCTCTACCAGGAAGCCGTCGTGGCCAAAGTCGGAGTCGATCACCTGGAATTGGCAATCGGGGATGTTGCGGGTAATCAGGTCGTGCTCCTCGACGGGAAACAGAATGTCGCTGGTAATGGCCACCACAAGCGAGTGAGCCTTGATGCGACCGAGGGCGGCCTCTACCCCGCCGCGGCCGCGCCCCACGTTGTGGGAGTCGAAGGCCTGGGTGAGCCGGTAGTAGGAGTAGGCGTTGAAGCGATTTCTTAGTTTCTCGCCCTGGTGGCGCTGGTAGCTGAGCACGCGGTGGCCGAAGAGGGGCTCGGCGCCTGTGTCGCGCTGGGTCTTGTTGTAGGCCTTGCCGCCACGGTAGCTGAGCAGGGCAAGCGCGCGCGCCGTGGCCATGCCCGTGGCGCCGGCATCGTCGCGGGGTGAGCCATAGGTAGCGTCGGTCTCGATGGCCATGCGCTGGGTCTCGTTGAAGGCCACTTGCCAGGGCGTGGCAATGGCCGCTGTGGCAATAAACACCGCGTTTTGAGCAAAGTCGGGGGCGGCCACGCACCACTCCAGGCACTGAAAGCCGCCTATACTGCTACCTATCAAGAATTTCACATGGTCGATGCCCAGGTGGGCGGCCAGCAGGCGATGCATCTGCACCATGTCGCGCACCGTGACCCTGGGGAAATCGCCATACCAGGGAGTGGCGGTGGCAGGGTTCACGCTGAGCGGCCCGGTGGTGCCGTAGCAGCTGCCCAAGATATTGGCACACACGACGTAGTACTGTGCGGGGTCGAGAAAGCGCCCGGCCTCTACGGTGCCCGGCCACCAGTCGGCCACGTCGCTATTGGCCGTGAGGGCGTGGCACACCCACACCACGTTGCTGCCATCGGCATTGGGGCTGCCCCACGTGTCGTAGGCTATCGCCACACCGGGCAGCACCGCGCCGCTCTCCAGCTCCACCTCGTGATTATAATTGTAGATTTTCGACATTCGTTTCAACTTTGGTGCAAAATTACAGCATTAAATTCTACATTTAAAATTTAATTAAGGAATAATATATTGAATAATTAATATTATAAAGAATATTTTTCCACACAATCACAATCTCAAATCATTCTCAAGAATATCAATAGCGCGAGATGAAAATTTTAGCTAACTTTGCGACAAAAGAAACCGCAAAACCATTTCAGCCTAATATGAACAACATCGCCATCTACACCATCACATCGCCCCTGCACGACAAGCGAGCCACGCAGGCAGCCAGCGAGCAATTTCTGGGCCAGCTGGGCATCAACTACGACTACTGCGAAGGGAACTTCGACAGCTACGGCACTCACGTGCTCGATCTCATCTACATACGCACCGGCGGCGCCGAGGGCATCTTCAAGAGCCTGCTGCCCAGGCTGCGGGAGCAATCGCACCAACCCATCTACCTGCTCACATCGGGCAAGAGCAACTCGCTGGCAGCGTCGATGGAGATACTCTCCTACCTGCGCCAGCAAGGCATAGCTGGCGAAATCCTGCACGGCAGCAACGACTACATCACCAGCCGCATCGGCGTGCTCGAGCAGGTGGCACGGGCCAGGCAGGCATTGCAAGGCGCCCGGCTGGGCATCATCGGGCATCCGTCGGACTGGCTGATCTCGAGCAGCTACGACGCCGCCGCGGTGAAGGAAAAACTGGGAATTGAATTGGTAGAGATACCCATGCAGGAGTTGCTCGATGAGTATGAGCGCACACCCGCCGTGGCCGCCGACCCGCTGAGCGAGAAGGCTCCGTCCCAGGCTATCAAGGACGCTGTGCCGGGTGCCGTGCGCATCTACAACGCACTTAAAGCAATCGTTTCACGTCGTGGGTTGATGGGGTTCACCATCAGGTGTTTCGACCTGCTCACCTCGGTGCACAACACAGGCTGTGTGGCACTGGCACGGCTCAACGCCCAGGGTGTCGTGGCCAGCTGCGAGGGCGACGTGCCCGCCATGCTCTCGATGGCCATCGCGCAGGCACTCACGGGGCAGACTGGCTTCCAAGCCAATCCAGCCCGCATCGATGTGGAGACTGGCGAAATGCTCTTTGCCCACTGCACCATCCCGCTCAACATGGTGGACAGCTATGAGCTCGACACCCACTTTGAGTCGGGCATAGGCGTGGGCCTGCGCGGCTACATGCAAGAGGGCCCTGTGACGCTGCTCAAGGTGTCGGGAAGCCTCGACCGCAGCTTTGTGGAAGAGGGCACCCTCGTGCGCAACCAAGCCCAGCCCGACCTGTGCCGCACCCAGCAAGTGATACAGCTCGCCTGCAAGCAGCAAGCCCGCTACTTCTTGACCAACCCCATAGGCAACCACCACATCATCTTGAAAGGCAGCCACAAGCAAGCCCTCACCCAGCTGCTCGCCACCATAGGCTGCTGAAGCGCGTGCACAAAAAGCAATGATGGCCACATTGCCCGTCGCTGGGCAATGTGGCCATTTCTATTGAAATGTGCTATTGGTCTATTTCTTGGGGCGTCCGCCCAGCACAAAGCCCAGCGAGAGGCCAAAGGCGTTGTAGCCCTTGCGGCTCAGGGTGGCGTTGAGTGTGAGGCGGATGTGGTGAACCAGCTCGACACCCACGCGCGGGGTTACGACAAAGCACGCCTCGCCGTCGCCAGCCTCATACACGTTGTCGTTGATCACATCGTGACGGCCCACGCCCATGCCGAGGCCCACAAAGGGGGCCACGTTGTGCCCCTGGTTGAAGTTGTAGTCGCACAGCGCCTGGACGGCAAAAGTGCGGTTTGACTGGTCACCGCCCGAGTGCTCATCGTTGCTATGGAAATGGTAGACCGACGAGACGACGTCGACGCCCAAGCCGAAGTCGAGCGGCAGCTTGGCGTGGCCCAGGTTGTAACGAAACTCAAGGCCCAGGTTTCCGCCCACCTGCTTGTCGCCGTCGTGAAACGAGCCAGCTGGCATCGTCGCGCCCACATGCACATCGCCCTCGCAATGCTGCACATCGCGCGGCTGGGCCATGGCATACTGCGCCGTAACCAGCAGCAAGGCCAATAAGAACAAACACTTTTTCATTTTATCGCTTTTTTAAATTGCTAGTTTATAGTGCCACAAAGTTATAGAAAAGGAATAAGAATAGGAAAAATATTTTTGTCGGGAGGGGGGCGAGTCACAATACGCCATAAGTTTGAATGTCGGCAGTGCGAAGTATTAGGCGGAGAAGTATAATTAGGCCGAACATTGCGACTATCGTACAACCTATTTTAACCAACCCATCTTTCAATTCACCTGCCAACGAGTAAGGCTTTTCGTCTTGCTCGGGATTTGCAGGAATATCAGAAGGTTTGCCTCTAGCGATCCAAATCAACAGCACAATAACCGCTAAAAATACAAGGTACACCAAGTAATACAAGAAATTAGACTCCGTCGGCTTGAAGCCCAAAATCAACATTGATAAAAGGATATAGGCCACGACCTTAATTACTTTTTTCCAAGTCTTAACATGCGACGGGCTGTAGGCAAATGCATAAGCAGTCCATCCAAACCACAAGACACATCCCATCAAAGTTTGAAACAGCTTATTTTGCAGTTGGTAGCGATTGGGATTTTTTATTTCTTTGTGACTGGGTGGGTGGGAAGGTTATGAAAGTTTTTTTCACTGCCGGCTCAAGCACAAAAGCATGTGGGGCCTGAGGGAGAGATTGCTGACTGGGCGGGGGAAAGGTGGGTGGTGAGGGCGTAAAAAAAATGCTAACCACTTGATTGAGGTGATTAACATTTTATTCATTGTGACCCATATAGGATTCAAACCTATAACCTTCTGATCCGTAGTCAGACACTCTATTCAATTGAGCTAATGGGCCAAGATATTTAAGAACTCTTGCAATGCGTGATTTACTTCCCGAATTGCGGTTGCAAAGTTACCAACTTTTTTTGAATTGTCAATACTTTTGAGTAAAAAAATTTCAAAAAATTTTTCAAAAATTTGTCATCAACTGATGCACAGCGAGTTAAAAGACAAACTCAGCCACGATCCAAATCAGAAAAATGACCAGGGCGATGACGGTGGGCTTCACCAGCGTCTTGTAGTCGACGATATAGTAGCCTTGGCGAGGGGGCTCAACCTTGGCAGGCTTCTCGGTTGCGATGGCCAACTTGTGCTCATCGATGGGCTCGACGGGCTGCGACGTTTCGTTATATAAAGTTGCTTTCATAATCTGTTGCTTTATTTTGGTGCAAAGGTAATGAATAAAATCGCACAAATCAATGTTTCAACGTCTTTTTTCTTGGTAGAATTAGTAACTTTGTGACTGTAAATGGAAGAAATCT
Source organism: uncultured Prevotellaceae bacterium (assembly GCA_900314215.1). Lineage (GTDB taxonomy): Bacteria > Bacteroidota > Bacteroidia > Bacteroidales > Muribaculaceae > Sodaliphilus. Next base: position 32,530 of record OMUK01000013.1, on the reverse strand, counting down.
ACCTCTTCAATCCCGACCACGACCTGGCACAGGCGCAAGGCGGCAGCCACTACATCGCCCCCGAGTTTGCCCGCCAGCTGCAACACGACCTGGCCGTGCTGCCCATGTGGTATGCCCCGAGCGGAGCGATGATTGTGGTGCCCGACGAGGCCACGCGCCAGTGGGCACAGCGAGCACGCCCGGGCGTGCGCCCCATTGTGGCTGCCGAGGTCGCCAGCCACGCCCACAGCACCTGCATGCCCTGGGGCTGGAACCTGGTGGAGCGCAAGCGACTCATCAAGCTGGGCGCGTCGCCGCAATGCATGCCGCAAGAGCGCTCGCTCAGGCACTTGCGCGACATCTCGCACCGCCGCACCACGATAGTCCTGCACCGGGAGCTGGAGAGGCGGCTGGGCATGCCGTTCTCCCCCATCCCGCAAGAATTCAGCCAATGGGAGGATGTGCAGCGCTTCGCCCAAGGGCACCCTGGATGCTACGTCAAGACCCCGTGGTCGGGCAGCGGCCAGGGGGTGTACCACGTGATTGACCCTGGCGATCCCTATCTCGCCAACTGGTGCAAGGGAGCGCTGCGCCGGCAAGGCTCGCTGCTGTGCGAGGTGGGCCTGAAGCGAACCATGGACTTTGCCCTCGAGTACTACTGCGACGGCCAGGGCGGCATCGACATGGCCGGCTACTCCATCTTCTCAAGCGACTTCCACAGCCAGTACAGCACAGCCCTGGTCGACTCGCCCAGCCACCTGCACGGCATCATCGCAGCGCAATACCCGGCTATCGACAAGATTGGCGACTGCCTGCAAGGCATCCTCGCCACGATGGTGGCGCCCCACTATCACGGCTACCTGGGCATCGACATGCTGCTCTATCGCGACGGCGGTGAAACCAAGATTGACCCCTGCGTGGAAATGAACCTGCGCTCGACGATGGGCGTGGTCACCAGCGCCCTGGGCAAGCGACTGGGGCGCAAGGGACAATTCAAGATAGCCTACAGCAAAAACGGCTTTCAACCCCGAGAGGATGAAAACCGCCTGTATCTCACGCCCATACTCGCCGGCACGCAATATTGCGCCTACATCGGCTTCAGCACCGTGTAGAGCCGCTGCACCGGCAGGCCCATCACGTTGTAGAACGACCCCGTGATGCCCTTGATGCCCATGTAGCCTATCCACTCCTGTATGCCATAGCTGCCAGCCTTGTCGAGCGGATGGAAACGGTCGACATAGTAGGCAATCTCGTCGTCGTCGAGCTGGGCAAACTCCACCTGTGACTTGCAGCTGAACGAGACTGTGCTATCGACGGTGGCCACCGTCACGCCAGTAACCACGGTGTGCACATGGCCCGAGAGCTTCCTGAGCATGGCGCGGGCCTGGGCCTCGTCGTGGGGCTTGCCTATCACCTCGCCATCGAGAATAACCACCGTGTCGGCAGTGATGAGTAGCTCGTTGCCCGTCACCTTGTAGGCATGCGACTTGAGCCTCGACAGGTATTCAGGCACCTGCTCGACGGGCAAATCCTGCGGATAATCCTCCTTGATGCCCTTGAGCAACTCGATGCGGAACTTGATGCCCAAGCCCGCAAGCAACTCGCGGCGGCGGGGCGACCCGCTGGCGAGCACGATATCGTATTTCTTCAGATTGTCAAGCATAACGAAAAGAGCATTTATTACCAACCGAAAGCATGCAAGTCGTCGAGCCACAGGCCCTGGGCCTTCATCACCTGCTCGAGCAAGTCGCGGCCCACGCCATAACCGCCACGGCAGGGCGAGATATAGGTGGCCTCGGCCTTGAGCTCGGGGGCGGCGTCGGCAGGAGCCACCGAGAGGCCGGCGGCGCGCATCACCGGCAAGTCGGGGATGTCGTCGCCCACAAAGGCCACCTCATCGGGCTTGAAGCCATATTTTGCCATCCATTGCTCAAAGACGGGCAGCTTCACGGCCACGCCCAGGCACACGTCCTGCACACCCAGGCCCGAGAAGCGCACCTGCACGGCACGCGTGTTGCCGCCACTGATGATGGCCAACTGCAAGCCGTGCTTCACCGCCAGCTGCAGCGCATAGCCGTCCTTGATGCTCACCATGCGCAACGGTTCGCCCTCGGGCGAGAGCGGGATGGTGGATGGCGAGAGCACGCCATCGACGTCGAAGGCGATGCCGCGTATTTTTTTCAAGTCGTAGTTGATAGAACTCATATAGAATAAAAAAAAGTGAAAATCAGTTGGAATATTGTTTCACCCCATTGACGTAGAGGTCGAGCTGGTCGCGCGCCGTGTCGCCAGCCACATATTCAAAGGTGCTGGCTTGGGCAGTGGCGATTTCGCGGCCACGGTAGTAGGCGCTGAATTTGTCCTTGGCATAGCCGCCGCCCAGGGCGCTCAGCGTGTGGGCATACTCGGCGCGGAACGGCCGCCCCTGGTAGTAGCCCGTGGAGTCGTCGGCGGCATAGCCGTCGGCCAGCACACTGAAGGTGGCCGTGTCGGCCACGGCTAGCTTCGCAGCTCTATAATAATAGGTGGCAGTGGCCGTGTCGAGCGAGTAGCCCGAGCCCAGGTCGATGCCCACGACACGGGCGGCAGTGTCGGCCTTGAGGCCCGTGCCAGCCTTGCCGCTGCCCTTGCCCGAGCATGCGGCCAAGAGCGGCAGAAGCAGAACCAAGATGACGATGTAGCGCATAGAGGTGATTGTATTTTTGCCAAAATTACAAAAAAATTGTGACATAGCCGCTTTAGCGCCACACAAGAACATGGCTCGGGAGCAAAAATCGCATGACCAAATGCCAAATCTTAAATCTTATTATTATCTTTGCACCACAATTCAAAAAAATATTATCTCACTAAAAATGACCGACATTTGTTGTATTGGACACATCACACTCGACAAGATAATCACCCCGACGCTCACCGCTGAGCTCAACGGCGGCACCTCTTATTACTTCTCCTACAGCATCGCCAAGATGCCCAACGTATCCTACAAGCTCGTGACCAGTCTGGGGCAGGATGAGATGCAGGCCGTGGCCCAGATGCGCGCCGCCGGCATCGACGTCGACGTGATACCGAGCAAAAAGACGGTCGTCTTTGAGAACAAATATGGCGAGAGCATGAACAACCGCAAGCAGCGTGTGCTGGCCAAGGCCGACCCCTTCACAGTGCAGAAGCTCGTCGACATCAAAGCCCGCTACATACACTTGGGCAGCCTGCTGGCCGACGACTTCCCGCTCGACGTGTTCCCGATACTCGCGCGCAACGGCATACTGAGCGTCGACGCCCAGGGCTTCCTGCGCTATGTCGACGGCGAGAACGTGCGCCCCTGCGACTGGAAGGACAAGCGCGAAGCCCTGCAATATGTCGACATACTCAAGGTGAACGAGCACGAGATTGAGTCGCTCACTGGCGAGAAAGACCTGGAGCCCGCCGCCAAGACGCTGGCCAGCTGGGGAGCCAAAGAGGTGCTCATGACGCTGGGCAGCGAGGGCAGCGTGATCTACGACGGCGTGACCCTGCACGAGATACCCGCCTACTCGCCCCGCAAGCTCGTCGACGCCACGGGCTGCGGCGACACCTACGCCGCCGGCTACCTCTACATGCGCTCGCAAGGCGCCTCGATCGACGAGGCCGGGCACTTTGCCGCCGCCATGGCCACCCTCAACATCGAGCGCACCGGTGCCTTCAACGGCACCATCGACGAGGTGGAGGCCGTGCTCGACCGCTAATTGCAAATTTTCTAAATCACTGAGGACTATGAAGAAAATAGTCAAAATATTCTTGCTCACAATCGCGATGTGCGCCACACTGGCCAGCAACGCGCAAGAGGAGATTGTGCCCACAGGCGCCGCCGAGGCCGAGCAAGCCGACGACACCACCGCGGCCACTATCGACACCATATATCTTTACCAAAACTGGCAACAGATATTTGACCACAAGCCCGCGCTCGCCTTCTCGGGGCCCATCGTGTTTCCCAACAACGGCTTTGAATACGAGATTTACACGATGAACGACACCGCGCAATCGATTGTCGACAACGCCGCCATGGCCATCAACGTGGGCGACAGCCTGTGGCTCTTCAACTCGCGCTACCTCTTGAAGCACTTTGAGAGCGACTACGGCGGCTTTGCCAACTACATCCCGCTATACTTCTCGAGCAAGGTCGCCTTTTGCCTGTATTGGGACGACTATGCCAGCCAGTACTACTTGCGGCCCATGACCACCAGCACCAAGACGGTGCTCGAGCCCGTGATGCTGCACTACGGCAGCGTGAAGTACTACATGCTCGACTTCAAGGAGAAAAAAGTGTATGAAATCAACCAGAAGCGGCTCACCAAGCTACTCGAGCCCTACCCCGAGTTGCAGCGCCGCTACCTGTCGCGCAAGCACCGCAACGATGCCGACGTGCTGGCATTTTATTTTCAAAAGTATGTTGAGGCCATCGACAACGACCCCAACGTTCCAGAACTAGACTTTTACAATGGAAATTGACGAAACACTGAGAGACACCCGCAAGCAATTCTATGCCTACCGCAACGGCATCATCGCCGACACCCTGCGGCGCAACGGCGACCCGCACAAGATGATCATGGGCTGCCAGCTCACCGACGTGGCCACCATAGCCCGCGGCCTCGAGCCCGGCAAGGAGCTGGCTCAAGCCTTCTGGCAAGACCGCGACAGCCGCGAGTGCCGCATGATAGCCCCCATGCTCTACCCGCCCGCCGAGATGGAGATTGACACCGCCCTGGCGTGGAGCCTCGACGTGGAGGACAACGAGATAGCCGACGTGCTGTGCCACCGCCTGCTGCGCCGCCTCGATTGCGCCCAAGACCTGGTGAAGCAATTGCTGAGCCACGAGGGCAGGCAGGCGCGCTACACCGCCTATCGCCTGCTGCTCAACATCATCATCACTGGCAACTACGAGCCCAGCGACGGCATGCGGGCCATCGTGGAGCAGGAGCTCGACACCGCGCCGGGCGACTTGAAGCCAATACTCAACAGCATACTTGAAGAAATTTAAAGCAATCATGATAAAAGAAGGATTAACCCACACCAGCACCATCACGGTCACCAGCGAGCTCACGGCAGCTGCCATGGGCTCGGGCGACATGCCTGTGCTCGCCACACCGGCCATGACGGCACTCATGGAAAATGCGGCCATGCTCGCCGTGGCACCCGAGTTGCCCGAGGGCTCAACCACCGTGGGAGGCCACATCGACAGCTCCCACCTGAAGCCTACCAAGACAGGCGCCACAGTCACCGCCACCGCAGTGCTCACCCAGGTCGACGGCCGCAAGCTCCACTTTGCGATCGAGGCCCACGACGAGGCGGGCAACCTGATAGGCAAGGGCACCCACCTGCGCTTCATCGTCGACCGCCAGCGCTTCATGAGCAAGCTGTGAGAAAAAATGAAATTGAGGATGCAATCTCCAACGCCAGATTGCATCCTCAACTGTCATAGCCGAACCCGTCGGCATTTACAATAACAATAAGATAACGTTTTGATTTTTTTTTAATTTGGAACCACAGTTCTCAGTCCCGGCTGCAGCGCCTCGTTGCTGTTGTAGAAGCGGGCAAACTGCTTGATCAAGTTGATGGTAGACTGCTTGGGGCCGCATGCTGACTTTGAAGAAGTGATTTTTTCAAATTTTACTTGGGTAGAACTTTTCTGCATAGGCAACTCTGTTAAAAATTTACAATTTTATAACGCAGAAACACACATAATATTATATGAAAACAAGTGAAATTTTGTTACTTCGAATAAATGGATTAATTTTGTACAATATAAAGTGAATTGGACAGTGAAAAATTTAATCACACGTATTGTCTCGGGCAGCATTTATGTTGCTCTCATCGTTTTTGCAATCATTACAATACAATATACTCCAGCGCTGTTTCTCGTGGTATTTGGGCTCCTCACCGCAGTGTGCCTGTGGGAGGTGTACAAGGTGACCGAGGAAGGCGACGTGCGCGCCCCGTTGCTCACCCTGATCGACCTGCTGGGCGGCGTGGGCGTGTTTCTCTCATTTTTCCTGATGTATGCCGGCACGGGCGACGCGGCCTCGGGCTCGCGCTCATTCTGGCTGTTGCCCATCTTGATTTACGGCATCATCAGGGTGGTGGCGCAGCTCTATATACCGGCCATCAACGCCGTGCACAGCCTGCAGCGCTCGTTCTACGGCATCGCCTTTGTGGCCGTGCCCATGGGCATCGCCAACTCGATATGCGCCGTGAGCCATCCCAACATGCTGCTCGCCATCTTCATCCTGCTGTGGATCAACGACTCGGGTGCCTACATCTTTGGCAGCCTGCTGGGCAAGCACAAGCTCTTTGAGCGCATCTCGCCCCACAAGTCGTGGGAGGGACTGTGGGGCGGCATCGTGGCCAGCGTGGGCATCGCCGTGCTGCTGGGCTGCTGCTTCAACGGCTACTTTGACCTGGCCGGCCGGCCCCTCACGCTGGGCATGTGGATAGGCATGGCCCTGGTGGTGTCGGCATTTGGCACGCTGGGCGACCTCTCGGAGTCGTTGCTCAAGCGCACGGTGGGCGTGAAGGACACCAGCAACATCATACCCGGCCACGGCGGCATGCTCGACCGCATGGACAGCTTCTTGATGGCATGCCCGGCAACGCTCATCTATTTCATCATCTTGAAAATATATTTCTAAACAAAAATACACTATATAAATAATGGCAATGAGTTCTCAACGTTACGACATGCGCGGCGTGTCGGCTTCAAAAGAAGACGTGCACAACGCCATCAAGAAAATTGACAAAGGCCTCTATCCGCTGGCATTCTGCAAAATCATCCCCGACTTGCTGGCTGGAGACCCCGAGTATTGCAACATCATGCACGCCGATGGCGCAGGCACCAAGTCGTCGCTTGCCTACATCTACTGGAAAGAGACGGGCGACCTGAGCGTGTGGAAGGGCGTGGCGCAAGACGCCGTGGTGATGAATATCGACGACCTGCTGTGTGTGGGCGCCACCCAAAACATCCTGCTCTCGTCGACGATAGGCCGCAACAAGAACCTGATACCCGGCGAGGTGATATCGGCCGTAATCAATGGGACTCAAGAATTTCTCGACGAGCTGAATGCCGCTGGCATCAACATCGTCTCGACCGGCGGTGAAACTGCCGACGTGGGCGACCTGGTGCGCACCATCATCGTCGACAGCACCGTGACGTGCCGCATGCGCCGCGACCAGGTGATCGACAACGCCCACATCAAGGGCGGCGACGTGATTGTGGGTCTGGCCAGCTATGGGCAGGCCACCTATGAGCACCAGTACAACGGCGGCATGGGCAGCAACGGCCTCACCTCGGCCCGCCACGACGTGTTTGCCAAGTATCTGGCCACTAAATATCCCGAGAGCTACGACAAAGCTATACCGCAAGAACTCGTGTACTCGGGCACCAAGCAGCTCACCGACACCATCGAGGGCGTGCCCGTGAACGTGGGCCAGCTCGTGCTCTCCCCCACCCGCACCTATGCCCCGGTGATCAAGGTCGTGCTCGATGAGATGCGAAGCCGCGTGCACGGCATGGTGCACTGCACCGGCGGAGCACAGACCAAGGTGATGCACTTTGTGCACAACAAGCACGTGGTGAAGGACAACCTCTTCGCCATTCCGCCCCTGTTCAAGCTCATCAAGGAGCAATCGGGCACCGACTGGAAAGAGATGTACAAGGTTTTCAACATGGGCCATCGCATGGAGATTTACCTCGACGAGCAAGATGCCCAGCAGGTGATCGACATCGCAAGGAGTTTTGGCATCGACGCCCAGGTGATAGGCCACGTCGAGGATGCCGAGCGCAACGAGTTAACCATCAAGAGTGCCGCCGGCACATTTGAGTACTAAATCACAACACGGTTACCCTTTTTCAACCCGTCATGAGGCATCTCGCAATTCACACCATCGCTCTCTTGCTGCTCGCTGTGCTGTGGCAAGGCTGCTCGTCGTCGCCACGCGTGATCAGCGAGAAGCACGAGTTGCCCGACACCCTGCGGGTGGGCACACTCTACAGCCCCACCAGCTTCTTCATATACCGCGGCGACACCATGGGCTACGACTACGACCGCGTGTGCGACTTTGCCAAGGCCAAGGGCGTGAAGCTGAAATTCAAGGTGGCGACCAACATGCGCGCCCTCATCGACATGATCAAGGAGCGCAAGGTCGACATGCTGGTCTATGAGATTCCCGTCACCGCCGAGTATAACGAGGAAGTGCTGCATTGCGGCGAGACCAACACCACCTATCAGGTGCTCGTGCAGCCCCGCGGGGGACGGCGCATCACCAATGTGACCCAGCTCGTGGGCAAGACAATCTATGTAGAAAAAGGATCGAAATTTGAGTCGCGGCTCAAAAACCTCGACAGCGAGATAGGCGGCGGCATCAACATCAAGTCGGTCGAGAGCGACACGGTGAATGTTGAGAACCTGATTGAGGGCGTGAGCAACGGCACGATACCACTCACCATCGCCGACAACGACATCGCCAAAATCGACAAGTCATACTACAGCAACATCGACATCAACCTCGACGTGAGCTTCCCGCAGCGCTCATCGTGGGCAGTAAACCTCAACGACGACTGGCTGGCCGACACCATCGACGCCTGGAGCACCAGCGAGCGCACCGTGCTCTACACCGAGGATGTGGCCAACCGCTATTTTGAGCAAAACCGCACAGCCACCTCCCAGAGCACCGACAGCGCGGGCAGCCACCAGGCAACGACAAAATATGTGAGGCACAGCGGCGACCTCTCGGCCTACGACGAGCTCTTCAAGAAATATGCCCGCCAGTGCCCCTACGACTGGCAACTGCTGGCCGCCATTGCCTACACCGAGTCCAACTTCTCGCCCAACGTGGTGTCGTGGGCTGGCGCGCGAGGCCTCATGCAAATCATGCCTAGCGGAGCCCGCTCGATCGGAGTAAGTCCCGACGACCTCTACGACCCCGACGTGAACGTGCGCTGCGCCGTGCACGAGCTCAACTATCTCGACCGCTACTTCAGCAAGTATGTGCCCGACAGCCAGGAGCGCCGCAAGTTTGTGCTCGCCGGCTACAACGGCGGCATGGCCCACATCGTCGATGCCATCAAGCTCGCCCAGAAGTATGGCAAAGACCCATCGGTGTGGTACGGCAACGTGGAAGAGGCGCTCAAGTGGAAGTCGATCGAGAAATACTACACCGACCCCGTGTGCCGCTACGGCTACTTCAGGAGCGGCGAGACGGTGAACTATGTGCACAGGGTCGAGCAGCGATATGAAGATTACAAGGCAAGATATTAACACAACAACGAAAAAAATAGAAATTATGAAGAAGATTTATTTAACCTCAGCAATTGCCATCACACTGGCATGCTCGCTCACATTCTCCTCTTGCATAGGCAGCTTTGCGCTCACCAACAAGGTGCTCGACTGGAACCACCACGTGGGCAGCAAGGCCGTGAACGAGCTGGTGTTTGCCGCCTTCTGGATTCTCCCGGTATATGAGCTGTCGGCGCTGGCCGACGTGCTGGTGATCAACTCCATCGAGTTCTGGTCGGGCAAGAACCCCGTGCAGGCCTATACCAAGACCGTCGACGGCAAAAACGGCACCTACCTGGTGAAATGCGACAGCAAGGGCTACACCATCACCAACAAGCAGACCAAGGAAGTGGTGAAACTCGACTTCAACGCTGCCGACAACTCGTGGTCGCTCAACCAGGGTGGCAAGGACATCAAGTTTATGGAATATGTCGACGACAGCCACGTGAAGATGATCACCCCAAGCGGCTCATTCTCGACGGTGGAGCTCAACGAGCAGGGCGTGTGGGCCTATGAGCACATGGCAGCACAAGCCGCCGCCTATGCAATGAAATAACAAAAACAGGCAACCGAAATTTTGGAAGACAACTACCTGGACCAGCTCAATCCACAGCAGCGGGCTGCTGTGCTCTACACTGCCGGGCCGCAGCTCGTGATAGCGGGCGCCGGCTCGGGCAAGACGCGTGTGCTCACCTACAAGATTGTGCACCTGCTCAACCTGGGCGTGGCGCCGTGGCAAATCATGGCCCTCACCTTCACCAACAAGGCCGCCCGCGAGATGCGCGACCGCGTGGAGCAGATGGTCGACGCCAGCGACCTGGGCAAGCTGTGGATGGGCACCTTCCACTCCATCTTTGCACGCATCTTGCGCTTCAACGCCGAGAAAATAGGCTTCAAGTCAAGCTACACCATCTATGACGCAAGCGACAGCCTCTCGGCCATCAAGCACATCATCAAGGACCTGGGCTACGACGACAAGGTGTACAAGCCATCGACCGTGCAAAACCGCATCTCGATGCTCAAGAATGCCATGGTGTCGCCAGCCGACTACGCCACCAACCGCCAGTGGCAAGACGAGGACGTGACGGCCAAGCGGCCCAACCTGGGCGTGATATACCGCGCCTACTGGAACCAGTGCCGCAGCTCGCAGGCCATGGACTTCGACGACCTGCTGTTTTACACCAATGTGCTGCTGCGCGACCACAAGGAGGTGCGGGAACACTACCAGCACCAGTTCAAGTATATCCTCGTCGACGAGTACCAGGACACCAACTTTGCCCAAGACCTCATCATCAAGCAGCTCTCGGGCGACGAGACCCGGGTGTGTGTGGTGGGCGACGACGCGCAGAGTATCTACTCCTTTCGCGGCGCCAATATCGACAACATCCTCAACTTGCAGAAGATATACCCCGGCCTCAAGATCTTCAAGCTCGAGCAGAACTATCGCTCGACCCAGAACATACTCGATGTGGCCAACTCGCTGATTGCCGCCAACAAGAACCAGTATAAGAAGCACATCTTCACCCAGAACAATCCCGGCAAGAAGGTGAGGGTGATCAGGTGCTCGAGCGACTACGAGGAAAGCTACATCATCGCCAACACCATCGCCAGCCTGAAGCGGCAAAACGGCTACCGGTGGAACGACTTCGCCGTGCTTTACCGCACCAACTCGCAGTCGCGCATCATCGAGAAAGCGCTCAACAGCGGCGGCCTGGCCAACGAGCACGGCCACGTGCGCAACCCCATACCCTACCGCATATATGGCGGCCTGGCATTCTTCCAGCGCAAGGAGGTGAAAGACGCGCTCGCCTACTTCAAGATGGTGGTGAACCCCGACGACGAGGCGATACGCCGCATCATCAACTACCCGCGCCGCGGCATTGGCGAGTCGACTATCGAGAAAATACACCGTTGCGCCGTCGACCACGCCACCAGCATGTGGCAAGTCATCTCCAGCCCCGGGCAATACCAGCTCGCGGTAAACCGCGGCACGCTGGCCAAGCTGGCCTCGTTCAAGCAGAAAATCGACAGCATCACCGCCCTCAACGCCACGGGCAAGGATGCCTATGAAGTGGCGCGAGGCATCATCGAGCAAGCCGGGCTCATCACCGTGCTCATGGGCGACAACACGCCCGAAAACATCAGCCGCCAAGAGAACTTGCAAGAGCTGCTGAGCAGTGTGAAGGAATATGTCGACAACCACCTGGAAGAAACCGGCAACACGGCCACCCTGGCCCAGTATCTCACCGAGGCCGCCCTGGCCACCGACCAGGACAACGACAAGACTGCCAACGGCGACTGCGTGACGCTGATGACCGTGCACGCCGCCAAAGGCTTGGAATACAAAAATGTGATTATCTCGGGCGTGGAAGACGGCCGCTTCCCGTCGTACAAAAGCCAGGACTCGCTCGCGCAAATCGAGGAAGAGCGCCGCCTGCTCTATGTGGCCATCACCCGCGCCAAGGAGAACTGCATCATGCTCTACTCCGACACCATCGTGATGGCCGGCAAGCCCACGCCGGTCGCCCCCAGCCGATTCCTGATGGACATCGACCAGAAATACTTGATTATGAACCAGACCTCGTTTGCCGCAGGCAATAGCGAGGCGCGCCGCAGCCTGTGGAGCCGCGACAGCTATGGCTGCGACGACATGGGCTACCGCTCGAGCGACGCCCACAACTACCACAGCGGCAATCGCGACCTGTGGAACCACAACAGCTATGACAGCGACGACTATAGCAGCATGACCGCCAGCGAGGCCAAGCCGCAACAAGACCACCACTTCACGCCGCCTGCCCCGCCGCGCCGCCTCACCCCCATGACGATTGTCAAGGGCCGACCCTCAATAGCAGGAGGAGGCTCGATACACTCGGCCGCCGAGCTGCACGTGGGCAGCGTCATCAAGCACTCCCGCTTTGGCGAGGGCACTGTGACCAGCATCGACACCGTCACCGACGCCAAGATACAAGTGAACTTCAACGTCGTGGGGTCGAAGCTCTTGCTGCTCAGATTCGCAAAATTCGACATTATAGGATAACACATGACACAGCTACCTACACCATATTACATCGTATATGAGGACAAGTTGCGACGCAATCTCGACCTCATCACCAGCGTGGCACGCGAGGCCGGCGTGAAAATCATCATGGCTTTCAAGGCCAACGCCCTGTGGAAGACGTTCCCCATCTTCAGGGAATACGGCATCGCATCGACAGCCAGCTCGGTCAACGAGATGCTGCTGGCCAACGACGAGCTGCACTGCAAGGCCCACACCTATTGCCCGGCCTACACCCCGGCCACCATCAAGCAATATATCGAGGGCAGCAGCCACATCACCTTCAACTCGGTGGCGCAATACGAGCGCTTCAAGGCCGTGGTAGAGGCGGCACCCAGCCACGTGAGCTGCGGCCTGCGCATCAATCCCATGTGCTCGGTGATTGAGACCGACATCTACAACCCGTGTTGCCCCGGTTCGCGCTTCGGCGTCACTGCCGATGCCCTGCAATCGTTGCCCCCGGGCATCGAGGGCTTCCACTTCCATGCCCTGTGCGAGTCGACGTCTCACGACCTGGAGAAAGTGCTCGACGCCGTGGAAGAGCAGTTCGGCAAATTCCTGCCCCAATTGAAGTGGATCAACATGGGCGGCGGCCACTTGATGACCCGCAAGGACTACGACACCCGGCACCTGATAGCGCTGCTCAAAGCCTTCAAGAAGCGCCATCCCAATCTTGAAGTAATACTTGAACCAGGCAGTGCATTTTGCTGGCAAACAGGAGATTTAGAAGCATCGGTTGTAGATGTGGTGGAAAACAGCGGCATCAAGACGGCCATCGTCGACGTCTCCTTTGCCGACCACATGCCCGACTGCCTGGAGATGCCCTACAAGCCCGTGGTGAGCCAAGCCCTGCCACAGGTCGACCCCAGCAAGCCCACCTATCGCATAGGCGGCAACTCATGCTTGAGCGGCGACTACGTGGGCGACTGGAGCTTTGACCACGAGCTGCGCATAGGCGAGCACCTCACCTTTGAGGACATGAATCACTACACCACTGTGAAGACCAACATGTTTAACGGCCTGCAACATCCCGCCCTCGCATTGCAACACAGCGACGGCAGCGTCGAGGTGCTGCGCCGCTTCACCTATGCCGACTACAAATCGCGCATGGACTAGCCCTGCGCTGGCATGTGTATTAAAAGCATTGGGGGCCGACACATTTTATGCCGGCCCCTACTTATTGATAAAATTGATTATTGGCTATTGCACGACCTCGCCCATGAGCTCGAAGGGAAGTGCATCGTTGATTTTCACCTGGCAGAATTGGCCAGGAGTGAGCGGTACGGTTTTGGAGATCAAGACCTCGGGGTCGACCTCGGGCGAGTCCCACTGGGTGCGTCCCACATAGTAGTCCTCATCCTCACGGTCGACGATCACGCGCAGCGTCTTGCCCACCTTCTCATTCTGGATTTCCTGCGAGATGCGCTCCTGCAGGTCCATGAGCTGCTGCAGGCGGTCTTGCTTCACCTGCTCGGGGATGGAGTCGGCATAGGCGCGGGCGGCGTAGGTTCCCTCTTCCTCGCTGTAGGCAAAGGCGCCCATGCGCTCAAAACGCATGTCGCGCACAAATTGCATGAGCTCTTGAAACTCCTCCTCACCCTCGCCGGGGAAGCCCACCATGAGCGTGGTGCGGATGTGGATGCCCGGCACCTCGCGGCGCATGCGATTGATGAGCTCGATTTGCTCGGCCTTGGTGATATGGCGCTGCATGTTGCTCAGCACCTTGTCGCTGGCATGCTGCAGGGCGATGTCGAGATAGTTGCACACGTTGTCGTGAGCCTGCATCACGGGCAGTATATCGTAGGGGAACTGAGTGGGATAGGCATAGTGCAGCCTGATCCACTCCACGCCGGGAATGCCGGCCATGCGGTCGATGAGCTCGGGCAGCATCATCTTGCCATAGAGGTCGAGACCATAGGACGAGAGATCCTGGGCAATCACGTTGAATTCCTTCACGCCGCGACTCGCCAGACTGCGCACCTCGGCGAGCAAGTCGTCGATAGGCACCGACTTGAAGCGGCCAGTGATGAGCGGGATGGCGCAGAAGGCGCAGAAGCGGTTGCACCCCTCGGCAATCTTCAAGTAGGCATAGTGGCTGGGGGTAGACACATAGCGCTCATTGGCAATGTCATCGCGATAGGTCTTGCCCAAGTCGCCCAGCATCTGCTTCCAGTTGAACTTGCCATAGAACTTGTCGACCTCGGGCAACTCTTGCTTCAGCTGGTCGAGGAAGCGCTCAGAGAGGCAACCCATCACGATGAGCTTCCTCAGTTTGCCCTCCTTTTTAGCTTGGCCCAGCTTGAGAATCACGTTGATGCTCTCTTCCTGGGCGGCACGGATGAAGCCGCAGGTGTTGACCACCACAATCTCGCCGTCGATGCGCTTGGGGTTGTGGGCCACCGTGTAGCCGCAAGCCTGGAACTGACGTATCAAGTGCTCTGAATCGACCAGATTTTTGGAGCAACCCAGAGAAATGATATCTACTTTGTTTTTACGCATTGCAGTCTTAGTCTTTCTTGCCGAAGAGAGATTTCACAAACTCATCCTTGCGGAAAATCTGCAGGTCGTCGATGCCCTCGCCCAGCCCGATGTATTTCACCGGAATTTGGAACTGGTCGCTGATGCCGATGACCACGCCGCCCTTGGCCGTGCCGTCGAGCTTGGTCACCGCCAGGGCGTTGACCTCGGTGGCAGCCACAAACTGCTTGGCCTGCTCAAAGGCATTCTGACCCGTAGAGCCGTCGATCACGAGCAGGATCTCGTGGGGAGCGTCGGGCAGCACCTTCTTCATCACATTCTTCATCTTGGTGAGCTGGTTCATGAGGTTCACGTTGTTGTGCAAGCGGCCGGCGGTGTCGACGATCACCACATCGGCATTCTCCTCCTTGGCCTTGGCCACAGCCTTATAGGCCACAGCGGCGGGGTCGGGATGCTTGTTGGGGTCTTTCTTCTCGTCGGTCTCGTAGTGGTCGTGGTGTATCACGGGCACGCCCACACGCTGCCCCCATATGTCGAGCTGCTCGTCGGCAGCGGCACGGAAGGTGTCGGCTGCGCCCAGCACCACCTTGTTGCCCGCCTTCTTAAACTGATAGGCGAGTTTGCCAATCGTGGTGGTCTTGCCCACGCCGTTCACGCCGACGACCATGATCACATAGGGCTTCTTGTCGGCAGGCACGGTGAAGTCGTCCATGTCGGCGTTGTTGTTGTCGGCCAGCAACTTGGTGATCTCGTCGCACAGCAAGTTGTTGAGCTCGCTCGTGCCCACATAGTGGTCGCGTGCCACGCGCGCCTGGATGCGGTCGATGATTTTGAGCGTGGTCTCCACGCCCACATCGCTGGTGACAAACACCTCCTCGAGCTCATCGAGCACATCATCGTCGATTTTTGACTTGCCGGCTATCGCATGCTTGAGCTTGCTGAACATGCCCTCGCGCGTTTTGTCCAGGCCGTTGTCGAGCGTCTCCTTCTTTTCCTTTGAGAAAAATTTGTTGAAAAATCCCATTGTAGAATGCCTTTTGAATTTTGTGCAAAGATAGCAAATTTATGCCAATTTTTGCGGGATTTCAAATATTATAGTAATTTTGCAACTAAATATATAGAGAGACAAGATGAACTACGAGGTCATAGCGACTAACGCCGACACGCGGGCCCGCGCGGGTCTCATTACCACCGATCATGGACAAATCGAAACTCCCATCTTCATGCCTGTGGGCACCGTGGGAGCGGTGAAGGCTGTGCACATGAGCGAGCTGCGCGACGACATCAAGGCTCAAATCATACTGGGCAACACCTATCACCTGTATCTGCGCCCCGGCATGGACATCATTGAGCGCGCCGGAGGCCTCCACAAGTTCAACGGCTGGGACCGCCCCATCTTGACCGACAGCGGCGGCTTCCAAGTGTTCTCGCTGGCAGCCAACCGCAAGCTCAAGGACGAGGGTGTGTACTTCCGCAGCCACATCGACGGCTCTAAGCACCTGTTCACGCCCGAGAAGGTGGTCGACATACAGCGCTCGATAGGCAGCGACATCATGATGGCCCTCGACGAGTGCCCCCCGGGCAAGTCGGAGCGCGACTATGCCGAGAAGTCGCTGCGCCTCACCCAGCGCTGGCTCATGAGGGGATGGAAGCACTTCAACGAGACTGAGCCGCGCTACGGCCACAGCCAGTCGTTCTTCCCCATCGTGCAAGGCTGCACCTACAAGGACCTGCGGCAAGACAGCGCAAAATTTGTGGCCGACCTGGGAGCCGACGGCAACGCCATAGGCGGCCTGGCCGTGGGCGAGCCCACCGAGGTGATGTACGACATGATTGAGGTGGTGAACGAGATACTGCCCGCCGACAAGCCCCGCTACCTGATGGGCGTGGGCACGCCTGCCAATATACTCGAGGCCATCGACCGCGGCGTCGACATGATGGACTGCGTGATGCCCACCCGCAACGGCCGCAACGGCATGCTCTTCACCCAGCATGGCACGATGAACATGCGCAACAAGAAGTGGGCCGACGACTTCAGCCCCATCCAGGAGGATGGCGCCTCGGTGGTCGATCGCGAGTATTCCAAGGCCTACTTGCGGCACCTATTCATCGCCCAGGAAATCCTCGCCTTGCAGATTGCCAGCATCCACAACCTGGCCTTCTACCTGTGGCTCGTGGGCGAGGCCCGCAAGCACATCATCGCCGGCGACTTCAAGTCGTGGAAGACCACCATGGTAGAAAATGTGAGCCGCCGATTATAAGTGAGATTTAGAATTGAAGACATTGCACAACATATTGCACACTAAGCAGGCAACACCCAGCGAGCACAAGGCCACAAGCCCCGAGCAGCCACAGGTTGCCAGCCCGCAGGAGGCCGCGCCCCAGCCCGAGCAGACCGCGGGCGCCACCGCGACCGAGCAGGCCGCCAACGCCCCCGTAGCCAAGGAAAAGAAGCCCCACAAGCGCCTGGTGAAGCACCTCGACACCTTCATCATCAAGCAATTTCTGGGCACCTTCATCTTCATCATCGTGCTGGTGATGGCCATCGTGATCATGTTTGACATCAACGAGAAGCTCGATGCCATACTCACGGCCCCGCTCAAGGAGACCATATTCAAGTACTTCATGAACTTTCTGCCCTACATCGCAGCACAGTTTGCTCCCCTGTTTGTGTTCATCGCCGTCATCTTTTTCACCTCGCGACTGGCCGACCGCAGCGAGATCACGGCCATACTCTCGGCCGGCGTGAGCTTTGGCCGCCTCACGATGCCCTACCTATTCTCGGCAGCCGTGATTACCGCCGGCATGCTCTATCTCTCGCTCTACGTGATACCGCCAGCCAATGTGAAACGCATAGAATACACCAACCAATGGGTGAAAAACAAGCGCGTGGACTATGGCGACAACATACAGCTGCAGGTGCGCAAGGGCGTGATGATGCACATGGCCCGCTACGACAACATCACCAAGCATGGCTCGCGCATCTCGGTCGAGGAATTCAAGGGCAACGCCATGGTGTCGCGCCTCACGGCCAACGATGCCGCCTACGACACACTGGGCCGCTGGAAACTCAGAGATTACGAGATGCGCCACTTCGACGGCCTGAAGGAGACCATGAAGCGCGGCGACAACCTCGACACCGCCCTCAACATCAACCCCAAGGACTTCTTGATTGCCAAAAACGACCAGGAGATGCTCACCTCGCCCGAACTGAAAGCCTACATCGACTCGCAGAAGAAGCGCGGAGCCGCAAACATACAGCAATTTGAAATCGAATATGAGCGGCGCTACGCCATGAGCGCCGCGGCATTTATCCTCACCATCATAGGCATGTCGCTCTCGTCGCGCAAGGTGCGCGGCGGCATCGGGCTCAACATAGGTATAGGCCTGGCACTCAGTTTCTCCTACATTCTCTTCATGCAAGTGACACAGACGTTTGCCGTGAGCGGCTACACCTCGCCCCGCGTAGCCATGTGGATACCCAATATACTCTACAGCATCATCGCCGTGGTGCTCTACAAGCGCGCCTCCCGTTAGCAAGAAGCCCCTGCCATCAGCGGCAACAATCCCTATTATGGGAGATGCATTGGCGAAGTAGCCACCATGGTAAAAACGACTACTATGGACCGGAGCTTTGCCAGCCAGCAACCATATCACATCCTATTTTATTGATTATTAATAGGATGGAACCTTGTTCCGTGGGCCGACACAAGATCGGCCCCTACAGGTATGTATTTGTACTTTGTTGCGCTGTAGTAGTCAATGTTGAAAAAAATCGAAATTATTTCCTGCAAAGTGAACGATCGCTAGAGCCGCAACCTGCCAAAGCATTCTCACGCAAAAATTCCACATGCGGGAGAAACTTCAATTACTAAAAAAAATGCGGGGCTCAATTTTACTGATGGGGTGAGGCAACGACACGCGCGATGCGGATGGCTCGATTAGTTTTTTTCTTGATGATTACGAGATTTCCTCGGGATTTCCTCGTTGGGATAGTAGCCGTGCTCGGCCTCGTCGCGCTGCCGGTCGCGGGCTTTCTCCTTCTTGCGCAGGCGATAGTAGAGGATGGCGATGAGGGCCAGGCCGATGATGATGGTGGCAAAATAGTAGAAGTAGCGGCCGGCCCTCAGGCTGTCGAGGCCCATGTAGCCCATCACGATGAGATAGATGAGCATGAGCACTGGGATAATGGTGGAAAGGCGAGGTTTGTTCATTTTTCTTCGTTGTTTTCTACGGGCACCTCGGGCACGATATAAGGCGACTGCTCGGGGTGGAAGTTGCCGCTCGTGAGGTAATTGTAGATATTGATGCAGGCCCAGGCGTCGATGGCAGCGTATTGCTGCTGTGCAGGCGAGAGCACGTCGGCCTCCCAATTCGACAGCTGCTGGCCCTTGCTTATCTTCTGCTGGAAGAGAATGGCGTAGATCTTCTGCAGGCCAATGTCGGTGATGCCGTAATTGCCCACGATGTTTTGAATGTCGTCAAATCCAGCTGGCTTGCACTGCGACACATGGCTCAAGCCATTGAAGTCGTCGTGCACCGAGAGTCCCACCTTGTGGCACGAGGCGTCGGCAAGATACTCGGCGAGCTTGGCGGGCACCCCGATGCGGTTGATCCTGAACAGGAAGCACTCGGTGGCTGTGGAGAGCTGAATGAGAGCCATCTTGTGATGCACGCCCTTCTTGAACGACGGACGCGTCTCGGTGTCAAAACCCACCAGGGAAGCGTGACGCAGCACGTTGACAGCGGCATTCACATGCATCATAGAGTCGATCACGTAGATTTCTCCGGGAAACCTCACAAGCTTCATGTCGTTGATGAGGTGTTTGTCAATTGCTATCTTGAGCATTGCTAAAAACAATTTTCGTTACCACAAAGGTAGTAAAAAGTATCTACATTTGGCACGGTATCGCCCACCGATTTCGGCAAGGGTAAAATAAAAAAGCCCTGAGAGCAATACTCAAGGCTTGAAATATAGGAATTTAGATATTTTCTATCTTTTATTTAAGAGCTTCCTGCACTTTGTCGTTAGGAACCATGCGCTCCTCAAATACGTAAGCACCTGTCTTGGGTGAACGCACCATCTTGATTACTTTGCTGAATGTGCGGCCTTCACCAGTTTGAAGGGTAGCAACTACTTTTTTTGCCATATATCAAAAAGTTTTTTATTTGATTTCTTTGTGAATAGTGTAACGCTTGAGATATGGGTTGTATTTCTTCAACTCCAGACGCTCAGTTGTGTTCTTGCGGTTTTTGGTAGTAACGTAGCGCGAGATACCTGGCACGCCGCTGGCCTTCTGCTCGGTGCATTCGAGAATCACTTGCACTCTATCGCCTTTTGCTTTCTTTGCCATGATTGATTACTTTTCGATTGTTTTGATTTCACTTAAGTGTCCCTCGGCAGCTGCTTTCTTGAGCGCTGCATCAAGCCCGATGCGGTTGATTAAGCGCAGACCGGCAGCCGAAACTGTGAGCCTGATCCACATGCCTTGCTCAACCCAATAGAACTTGCGGTTTTGCACATTGACGTTGAATTTACGTTTTGTTCTTCTCTTAGAGTGCGACACATTGTTGCCAGTGATCGCCTTCTTGCCTGTGATTTCGCAAACTTTAGACATAGTTGTTATTTTCTGTTTCAGTTATCAATAAAATGATTATCGATATTCAAGCCAGTCACATCTACCTCGCAGTAGCACAATACTCTATGGCCTAATATGCGCGAGCCGCTGCCTTTGGTTGTCGGTCATTACCGCCACGCGCGGTGAGAAAGCCGCTGTGCCGGTGGGCTGCCATTGGGGCTATTTAATATCGTCCTACGCTTGAGTCCCGAGCTTAAGCATCATCTCGGGCATCGAAGTTTCAACGATCATGTCACACAGAACAGGACTAACGGGAAGTCGTTGCACCCTGCCTTGAAATCGAGTGCAAAATTAGTAAAAATGATTTAAACCACCAAACTAAAAAGCACATTTAATCCAATTCGCGCAGCAATTTGTAGAGCAATTTGAGGGCTTCGGTGGTGGCGCGGTTGATCACGCGGTTGCGGTCGCCGGGCAAGTGGCAGCACTGGGCCACCACCTTGTCGTTGCACTTGGCAGCCATCCACACGGTGCCCACGGGCTTGCCGGGCACAGCGCCGCCGGGGCCTGCGATGCCCGAGGTCGACATGGCGCAGTCGGTGCCTATCACGCGGCACACGCCGTCGACCATTTGCCTCACCACGGGCTCACTCACCACGCCATTGACGGCAATGTCCTGAGCCGAGACGCCGAGCACGTTTTCCTTCACCTCGTTGGCATACGACACAACGGAGCCCAGGAAGTAGTCGCTGCTGCCGGCAATCTGGGTGATCACGTGGGCAATGTTGCCGCCCGTGCAGCTCTCGGCCGACGACACGGTGAGGTGATGCTTGCGCAGCTCGTCGCCCAGTATCTCGGGCAGGGTCTTGTCCTGGTCGCTGATGATGTGGTCGCCCAGCAGCTCGTGCAGCTGCTTGCTGTAGCGGTCCATGTCGGCATTGATGCGTGCCGAGTCGGGCAAGGAGCCCGAGAGGCGCAGCCTGATGATGCCGGGTTGCGGCAGATAGGCCAAGTGGAGGTAATCGGGCAAATTGCGCTCAAAGTCGTCGAGCATCATGGCCAGTGCCGACTCGATGATGTCGATGACGATAAACGTGCGATACTCGATGTCGATGCCGCTGCTGTACTTCTTGAGCAGCTGGGGTATCACCTCGCGCTGCATCATGGTCTTGGTCTCATGGGGCACGCCGGGCATCGACACCAGCGTCTTGCCCTCACGCTCAAACCACATGAGCGGCGCCGTGCCCACCTGGTTTTGTATCACGCGGCACGAGCTGGGCACCATGGCCTGGGCGCGGGTGTAGCCGTTGAGCTTGAGGTGGCGCTTTGCCACCACCTGCTCCACATTGCGGGCTGTGGCCTCGTCGTAGACCAGCTCGCCGCCGAAGTAGCGGCACAGCGTGGGCTTGGTGATGTCGTCCTTGGTGGGGCCCAGGCCGCCGGTCATGAGCACCACATCGGTCTGCTCAAAGGCCTCGTCGATGGCGCGCGTGATCTCGCCGTCGTCGTCGGCCACTACTTTCACGCTTTTCACGTCCCAGCCGTAGGGGGTGAAGTGGCGGGCAATCCAGCCCGAGTTGGTATCGGTGACCTGCCCTATCAGGAGCTCGTCGCCTATCACGATGATGGAATATTTCATTTTTCTGCTTTTTTAATTGCTACTATGCGTTGATACAGTGTGGGGTGGCTATACCTGAACCACACCACCAGCGGATGCGGAGTGAGATTGGTCATGGAGTTGACCGAGAGTTTCTTGAGGGCCGAAATCAAGGCTTCGCCGTAGCCCTGCTGAGCCGCGAAGGCGTCGGCGCGATACTCGGCGCGGCGCGAGAACATGTTGCCCAGAGGGCCAAGGATGATGTCGATGGGCGTGAGCAAGAGCGAGAAGGCAAAGAGCGACAGGGCAAAGGAGGGCGCCGTGCCACCCATGGCCACAGGCAACTCGGGGCTGGTGACCACCAGCGAGAATGCGAAGAGGTAAACAGCCACCATCACGATGGCCTGCAGCATGTTGGCAATGATGTCGTGATGCTTGTAGTGGCCTATCTCGTGCGAGAGCACAGCCACGATTTCGTCGGTCGTCATCTGCTCCATGAGCGTGTCGTAGAGCACAATGCGCTTTTTGGGCCCGAGGCCGGTGAAGTAGGCATTGGCCTTGGTGCTGCGCTTCGACCCGTTGATTACATATATGTTTTTAATCTTGAATTGCATGCGGGCCGCGGCCTGCTCGATGGCTGTGCGCAACTCGCCAGCCTCGAGGGGCGACTGCTTGTTGAAGAGCGGCACGATGAGGTTGGAATAAAACAAATTGATAATCAAGATGACCGCGGCGAGAAACACGCTTGCCCATATCCAAAACGACGTGCCCAGCCACTGGTAGAGCAGGAAGATGCCACCCATAATTATCGAGGTCACGATAAAATTGACGATGAAGCTCTTCAGGCTGTCGAGCCAGAAGGTGGCACGCGTTGACTTGTTGAAGCCGAAACGCTCCTCGACCACAAAGGTGCTGTAGTAGCTAAAGGGCAAGTCCAAGACCAAGTCGAGCACCTGGCAGCCCAGGAAAAACACGATGAGCTGCAACAGCGGCGATTGCACCGCCTGCTTGCACCAGTCGTCGTACCAGCCAAAGAGGCCCGTGATGAGCAAGGCCAGCGTGGCAACCACACTCACGCAGCGCGAGTAGCTTGCCACTCGCCTGCCCGCCCGCATGTAGCTCTGCTGCTTGCGGTATTTCTCCTCGTCATAGAGCCCTTGCAGCAAGTCGGGGATGGAATGCGACATCCACGTGCCATTCAGGTAAGACAACGTGGTGCTCACGCCAAACTCAAGAAGCACAAAGGCGATGATGACTATAAGTAATGTATTCATACTATTACACCTTTTATATCATATAGTGACGCGGGCAAAGGGCGGCAAGGTGATGTCGCAATAGTCGTGGTTGAGATACTTGAAGTAGCCTGCCACGGCTATCATGGCAGCATTGTCGGTAGTGAACGAGCGCTTGGGGATGAAGGCCTTGAGGTGGTGGCGGTCGGCATACTGCTGCACGGCCTCACGCACGCCCGAGTTGGCCGACACGCCGCCACCTATGGCGATGGTCTTGATGCCGGTGTCCTTGATGGCGCGCGAGAATTTGTCCATGAGCACCTCGATGATGGTCTTCTGCAGGCCGGCAGCGAGGTCGGCCTTGTTCTCCTCGATGAAGTTGGGATTGAGTTTCAACTCGTCGCGCAGGGTGTAGAGAAACGACGTCTTGAGACCGCTGAAGCTGTAGTTGTAGCCATCGACGTGGGGGTGGGCAAACTTGAAGTGGTTGGGGTCGCCCTCATGAGCGAGCTTGTCGATGATGGGGCCGCCAGGATAAGGCAGGCCCATCGACTTGGCGCACTTGTCGAAGGCTTCGCCGGCAGCGTCGTCGATGGTCTGGCCCAGCACCTGCATGTCGGTGGGCGAATTCACCTTGATGATTTGTGAATTGCCGCCCGAGATGAGTAGGCACAGATAGGGGAACTCGGGCACCTCGGTGTTTTCATCTTCCTTGATGAAGTGCGACAAGGTGTGGCCGTGCAGGTGGTTGACGTCGACCAGCGGCACGTCGAGCGCCAAGGCAAGTCCCTTGGCAAAGGCGGTGCCCACATGCAGCGAGCCAGGCAAGCCCGGGCCGCGAGTGAAGGCGATGGCATTGATCTTGCTCTTGTCGATGCCCGACTGCCTGATGGCCTCGCTCACCACCGGCACGATGTTTTGCTGATGGGCACGCGAGGCGAGCTCGGGCACCACGCCGCCATAGGCCTCGTGCACCCGCTGGCTTGCTATCACATTTGACCTTAATATGCAATCCTCGATGATTGCTGCCGAAGTGTCGTCGCACGACGACTCTATTCCTAATATGATTGTACTCATTGCTGTGTTTCTTACTGCTTTACTATTGCGGTGCAAAGTTACTAATAATTGTCGAGAGTTGTGTGCCGGCAAGGCAGGCAAATTAGAACCTGATGCCGGTGATGACGTTCAAGTTGAATATCGCATTGAAAAAGCGATACTGGCTGGTGTGATAGATGTGGCCGTCGAGGATAGCCTGGAAGCCGTAGAAAAATTTCTTGCGGTTGATCACAAGGCCCGACTTCACGCGATAGGAAATCGAGAGCAGGTCGCGACGGCCCTCGACCGAGCTGGGAAACGAGTGGCGATAGCCCACCCCGGCAAGGGCGGTGATGTTGAAGAGCCAGCGCGGGCGACACACCCAGTTGTAGCCATAGCCCAGCAGGAAGCTGTAGTCGCGGTAGCGAAAGCGGTATACCAAGCGATCGTCGGGCAAATTCTTGCGCATTTCGTCGTCGAGTTCGCTGAAGTCTATGGTGAAATCCTGGTGGCTGGTGTGCAACCCGGCAATAAAGGAGCCCGCGCTGCGTATCTGGAACCGGGAGAAGCTGTAGGCAGCCGACTGGATGTAGCGCATGTGGTTGAAGATATAGTAGCCATAGCCACCCCAGTATTCACGCGACAGACCCTTGAACTTCTGCGACTTGAACGTGGAGCGGAAGTCGCCCAAGTGGTGCAGGTTTGACTCGTTCTTATCTTTGGAGTAATAGCCCTCAAAGACCACGCGCGAGGTGCTGAAGTTGAATTCCCACCTGATGTTTTTAATCTTGTGGCCCGAGAGCAAGTCGTTGAGGTTGATGGTGTAGCCCAAGCCCAGTCCTTCGTAGGAACCATGCACACCAAAGAAGCTGGTGATGTTGGAATTGATCATCACGGGCACACGCTTGCTGGTGAGCCGGCCCGAGTAGGAATCCATCCAGTTGCTGTTTTTCACGGTGAATTTCCACTTCGTCTTGGTGCCCACGATATAGGTGGTGTCGTAGGTGTTGAGGTAGCGGTCAAACCACCGGTAGCATTTCACGCCAAAGCTCACGAAGCCGGGATAACGCACCGTGGTATCGCGCAAGTTGAGCTTGCCGTGCATGAGTGCGCGCTTCCAGTAGCCGCCGTCGCGGGTGGTATCAAACTGGGCGTCAATCGTCGCATCGCGCACGACGCTATCGGCGGGCACAGCTTGTGCCAGCGCAGTGGGGCCCGGCAGCAACATGAGCAGCAGCATGGTCAATATTTCGATGTGGCGTTGCCTCATTTCTGCGATTTTGTAGTGGTGTCGGGGGTGGCAGCGGCGGCCGGTGCACGGCGGGTGGAACGGGTGCGCAGGGTGTCGGCTGGTGTCGATGGCTTGCGGCGGAAGAAGTTGCGCCAGTTGTCGAAGTCGTGCTTGAAGACGATGCCCACGCCCTGTGTGGTGAGCGCATTGCGCACGTAGTAGTTCTGGTCGTTGAAGTGGTTGTAGGCCTTCAGGCGCAGCGTGCCCTTGCTGTTGAGCAAGTACTCAATATCGAAATCGCCAATGAAATTGGAGTTCTTGGTGTTGTAGGTGTTGTCGCGATAGCCCAGGTTGCCATTGAAGAGGAGCCTGTTGTTGAGCAACTGGCTCGAGAGGGCAAGGTCAACCTCCATGTCGCTGAAGTCGCCCTTGTCGCTCCTGAAATTAGGCGAGATGCTCCAGTTCTCGTTCAAGCGGCCCAGGATGTTGCTCAACTGCGACGAGATGGTCGACGAGGCCACCGAGGTGAGCTCGTTGTTGCTGGTCGTGTTGTTCATATACTCGGGCGTGTAGAAGCGGTTGAGCGCCAGCAAGTAGATGATTTGGCGGTTCATCATGTCGTCGGTGCTGATGATGCTGTTGATTTTCCTCACGGCTTCGGTGGTCAAGGTGGGGAACTCAAGAGAGAATGAGATGTCGGGCTGTGTGATCACCCCGCGGGCCATGAGCACGGCGTGCACAGGCACATTGGTGCGGTTGAGCTCGCGGTCGTTGGCAAACGAGGCGTCGAGGTCTTTGATATTGGCATTCAGAGCATAGTAGGCCTTGATGTCGAGGCTGGCGCGGTAAGGATCGCCCTGGAAACTGATTGTGCTGCCATTTTGAATGGTGAAGTCCTTGATGATGATATCTTGCAGCGTGAAGTTGTAGGAGCCCTTCTCGAGCACATATTTGCCATACATCTCGAGCTTCTGGTCGCTGTTGTCGTAGGTCATGCGCAGGTTGCCGCGGCCCGTCGCCTTGATGTGGTCGCCACCCACGGGGTCCATCACGATGTTCATCTGCATGTCGGGGGTGATGTCGCCCTGCAAGTCGATGCGGTAGTCGGTGGGGAGCGACACGTTTTGCTCCTTGGCTATCTGCTGGGTGAGCAGTTTCACGATGTCGGGCACGGTGTCGTTGGTCACTTCAGGCACGGTGTCGACGGGTGCATTGAGCCGGTCGCGGTCGCGATAGGTGATGAAATTGTAGGCCTGGGCCTCCTCGCTGTCGCTGAGCACAAAGGTGAACTTGCTGCGGGGCGCGCTCTCCATGCCCACCTTGATATTCACAATGCCCGGCTCGCCTGTGACAAAGGCCGACCCGTTGCCATAGATGGTGCCATACCATATCGGGTTGATCGTGGGGTTGGTGTCGTAGCACAGCAGGTCGCGGGCATCGGTGATGGCAAAGTTGAACGAGGGGTTGTGGAAGTGGTCGTGCTTGACCCAGCCGCTCAGGGTGGCCTCGTGATTGTCGCGGTCGTGTATCTTCACATTGTTGAAACTGATGTTGCCCGGCGTCATGTGCACCGAGTCGCTGCACGAGTACACCACATTGCTGAAGTCGAGCTTGAACTTGATGTTGTCGGCAAAGATGTCGCCATAGAGGTCGATGGTGTGGAAGTTGCCCAGCAGCACAGCGTGGCCCGACACCTGGCCGCGCACGTCGCTGGTGAAGGCCGACATGAAGGGCTTCATAAACTCAACGTTGGCCTTGTGGGCGTTGAAGTCGAAGTAGAGCGAGTCCTTGGTTGGGAATATGGCGCCCTTGATGATGGAGTGCAACTTGTTGGCCTGTGCGATGTCGGCGTTGAGTGCCACGGCCTGGGTCTCATTGTTCCAGTGGCTCTCGATGTCGGCATTGCCCATGAGTGCGCCGTTATACTTGATATTCTCCACATGCAGGTCGGGGGTCTCCAGGCGGGGAGCACCCGAGAGCAAGTTGCTCGCATGGAAGGTGCCGGTGGCGCGGCCGCCAAACTGCACATTGCTGATATTGAGTGTCTCAAACACGTAGTCCAGGTCGATATCCTTGAGCGAGAGCATGAGTTCGTCGGCAGGATTCTTTGAAACCTTGCCCTTGATGTTGACAAATTGCTCGCCATGGCCGGCGTGCACGCTGTCGATGGTGACCACATTGCGGGCGATGTCGAGTGAGCCCTGCCTGATTTGCCACACGGTGTCGTTGATCACCACATCCGACGGGTTCACCGCCACGTGGGCTTGCATGCCGCCGCCTGGTGCAGTCGACAAGGTGGCAGTGGCCTTCACGTCGCCATGATAGTCATGCTCGCGGTTGAAGCGCCAGCCCAGGTCGGTGTCGATACGGTTGTTGGCGCCAAGAGCGTCGAAATTGAGCGCCACCTTTCCCGTCTTCGACGGCACGAGGGTGTGGGCGTTCATGATCAAGCCGTTGCTCTCGTTGTCGTAGCTGGCGGTGAGGCTGGTGCCCTCGATGAGGCGGTTGCCTTGCTGCAAATAGGGGGCATTGACGGTGACGTTGAGCATGCGGTCGGGCACGCTCAGGTTGCCGTCGACGGTGACCTTATAGATGATTTTCACGGGCAGTTTCACAAGAGAGGTGAATTGCTCGTTGGGCTCAATCTCAAAGTTGAAGCGGAAGTTGTTTTTGGAATTCTCGCCAGCATAGGGCGTGTAGCGGCCAAAAAGATCGGGGAAGGCCGATGACAGCATGCCCTTGACCGAGGGCACGAGCGTTGCGAAGTCAAACTGGCCCTCGATGGTGCCATGCAAGAAATCAGAATTCACATTGATCAATTGTGGGTGGCCCGAATTGTCGGCGGTGATATTCAGGTTGTTGAGGTGGTAGACCTTGCCGCGGGGAGTGATATAGGAGATATCGCTCACATCCACGTTGCCCACGGCATTGTCGAGGCTGTTGCCCACAAATGAGGCTCGCCCGCGCAACGAGAACACATTTTCGGGGCCGCTCATGAGATTCATGCGTGCCAGGTTGAGGTGCTCGGCGGCAAATGTGGCGTCGACCTTGGTGTTGACGCCTGCCAGCAGGGCCTTGCCGTCGATATTGAGTTTACCATTGGGATCATTGATGCTGAAGTTGCCTTGACAGGAATTGGCTGTGGCCGTGACGTCGGCAACCATGTCGTGGAAGCGATAGCCCTTGTAATCAAAATAGGGAATGGTGCCCTTGAGCGCGCCCTGCTGCAACTTGCCGCCACGCAAGGTGGCATGCACATCGGCATTGATGGCCAGGGAGCCCAGCATGTCCTTCTTGTTGAGCAGGGTGCCCAGGTCTACGCCTTGGGTAGCGATGTGGCCGCCCACGTTGATGCCGCCCGCCTGGCTGGCATAGGTGGCGTCGAGTGCCACATTGCCCAGGGCCGAGGCGATGTCGCCCTTAAACTTGATGTTGTTGAGCGTGCCGCTGGTGGTGCCCTTCACGTGGATGTTGCCCAGAGCGGTGATGATGCGCTGTGGCTCGGGCTTGAGCTTCACCAGGTTGCTCATGATTCTGGCAATCTCGCTGGCCTGCGCCTTGATGTCGAAGTGCGGCACATTGAAGGCGAGCCCTTGAGGGTGAGTGAGGTTTTTGAAATCGCCAGCCAGGTCGATGGCGATGCGGTCGTTGCTGGTGGCAACGCTCAGCACGGGGATGTGCAAGTCGTCGGGAAAACCATTCACCGTGGCAGTGACGAGCAATGGCGAGGTGAACTTGCGCAAGCCGGGCACAAAGCAGGCGAAGTCGCTGGGCGTGATGTGGGTGTTGCGCAAGCTGATGTAGAGCGGCTGCGACTTGGCATACTTCAAGAAATGCTTCAATGAGTCGTAGTTAACAACTTGGTCATTAGGCATGAGCAATGTACCAGGCAACTCAATCTGAATGTTGGAGATTGCCGTCTGCTTGCCGGTGATGGCGATGCGTGAGGCAAAGTTTTTCACCACCAGGCCGCTCTTCTCGCTCAGCGACATGCGTTTCACATCGATAAGGAAATCGTCGTTTTTCACGCGCGGCAGGTCGATGTCGGCACGCAAGTCGGCTATCGCGAGGTGATTGGGGTCAAACTTAGCCCTGCGCGGCTGGTCGAGCACGTCGTAGGTGACGTCGCACTTGCGAATCACGATGTTGTGGATGACCAAGTCAAACTTGGTGGGCTTCTTCTTCACCTTGGGCTTGAAGGCGTCGATGATAAACTGCATGTTGGTGGGGCTGTGCAGGTCGGGCCTGGTGATGTGGCCGTGCAGCCCTATGATTTCGCCATAGGTGACCACAATGTGGCGGTTGAGCACGAGCTCGCCGATGTCGATGCCAGCAGCGAGCTTGTCGATCTTAAACAAGGGGTTGTGCGTCTGGTCGGGCACATCTACCCCACTCAATATCACTTGGTTGAAAGGCTCGATCGCCAAGTTGTCGATGGTCACTCGGGTCTTGAGCGTGTCGCTCAATTCCTGCTCGACAACTCCCTTGATTTTGTTTTGCACGGCAGGCACCTTGAGCAAGACATAGCTGGCGACAAACGCCACCAAGACGATGACAATAGCTGTCACCAGCAAGGAACGTATCACATTGTAGCTATATCTAACTGCTTTATTCATCGCCGTGTAGAGAATCGTGCATTTATTTTATTCGGAAAGCGATTCGCACTCCTTGATCCACAGTTTTGAAGCGGCATCGCTCGGCATGCGCCAGTCGCCGCGGGGCGAGAGGCTCACGTTGCCCACCTTGGGGCCGTCGGGCAGGCAGGAGCGCTTGAATTGCTGGCCGAAGAAGCGCCACATGAATTTGGTGAGCCACTTCTTGATGGTCGGCCGGTCGTAGTCGCCCTCAAAGGCCAGCGTGGCAAGCATGTAGAGCTTGCGTGGCGAGTAGCCGTGGCGCATCATGTGGTAAAGGAAGAAGTCGTGCAGCTCGTAGGGGCCCACGAGGTCCTCGGTCTTCTGCTTGATGTTGCCGTGCTCGTCGGCTGGGGTGAGCTCGGGGCTTATGGGGGTGTGAAGCACGTCGAGCAGCGTCTCGTGCACAATCAGGCCTTGAGGATTGGAAGTGGACGACTGGGTGGCAAACCACATGACCAGGTGCTTGGCCAGCGTCTTGGGTATGCTGCAATTCACGTTGTACATCGACATGTGGTCGCCATTGTAGGTGGCCCAGCCCAGGGCAAGCTCCGAGAGGTCGCCGGTGCCCAGCACGAGGCCGCCCAGCTTGTTGGCAAAATCCATCAAGATTTGCGTGCGCTCGCGTGCCTGGCCGTTCTCGTAGGTCACATCGTGCTTGTTCATGTCCTGCTCGATGTCTTTGAAGTGCTGGGTCACGGCAGCGGCAATCGAGATCTCTTTGACCGAGATGCCGAGCGCATGCATCAGGTCGAGGGCGTTGTTATAGGTGCGGTCGGTGGTTCCAAAGCCTGGCATGGTGATGCCGTATATTCCCTTGCGGTCGAGACCCAAGCGGTCGAAGGCGCGTGTGGCAACCAGCAGGGCGAGCGTGGAGTCGAGGCCGCCCGACACGCCCACAACCAGCGTTTTGATGTGGGTGAACTCGAGGCGACGCATCAGGCCCTCGGTCTGGATATTGATGATGTCTTCGCAACGGCTGTGGAGCTGGCTTTCCTCGCGTGGCACAAAGGGCAGTTTCTTCAACCTGCGATCAAGGCGGATCTTGTCGTAGTTCACCGTGTCGGGCCATTGCAAGGCCACATGCTGCATGGGGCGCGAGAATTGCAGCAAGTTGTCGCTGAAGCTGCCATCCACACAGCGCTCATTGTTGAGCGCCTCGATGTCGACGTCGGCACATTCCAGCTGTGCGGTTTGCTCAAAGCGGGGGCATTCCTTGAGCAGCGTGCCATTCTCGGCAATGATAGCGTTGCCGGCAAAGACCAGGTCGGTCGTCGACTCGCCGTAGCCTGCCGACGAATACACATAGGCAGATATGCAGTGCTCCGACTGATGCTTAATGAGATCAACAAGATATTTGTGCTTACCAATCAACTCATTAGATGCCGAGAGATTAACTATTACATTAGCTCCGTTGAGCGAATATATTGAGCTGGGCGGAATAGGAACCCACAGGTCTTCACATATCTCCACGGCCAGTTTCACCTTGCCGGCGTCGAAGATCAAGTCGGTGCCGAAGGGATAAACCCTTCCGCCGAACGAGATCTCATGCTTGTCGCGCGTGAGGTTGTAGCTGGTGAACCAGCGCTTCTCGTAGAACTCCTTGTAATTGGGCAGATAGGTCTTGGGGACGATGCCCAGGATTTCGCCTCGATTGATCACAAAGGCGCAATTATACAAGTGGCCATCGCATCGCAACGGAGCACCCAGCACAATCACCATGTCGCAGTGTGCTGTTGACTCACAAATCTTGGCGACCGCACGCTCGGCCTCGTTGAGCAACACCTCGTTGGCGAAGAGGTCGGCACAGGTGTAGGCGGTCACGCACAACTCGGGCAACGCCAGCAATTGAGCGCCAGTGGCAGCAGCACGTTTCACGCACTCCAATATTTGCTCCACATTGTAGTCTATATCGGCAACATTGACCAGCGGCACTGCCGAGGCCACGCGTATAAATCCGTAATCAGAAGTTTTGAGTAAAGCCATAAGATTGAATACCAATTGAACTTACAAATTTAGCTAAAATAGCCGAATTAAACGGAACGAGAAGCCAAAATTTAGAGAACAAACTGTACTAGTGCCACGGCTCTTTCATTTAAGATTGCTTTGGCCTGTCAAAATTAAGATTATTTTATAGCGGGTGTCCGGACGGTTTTTCCCGCCCGATTCATGGCTTTTCCCCATTGCTTTTGGCAGTCGCAGAAAGTGGACGTGCTGCAATCTAATTTCTTAAAAATCAGGAAAATAAGCGGTTTAAAAAATTGGCCAAATGGCCAATTTTTCGTAACTTTATAGTTGACAATCAGAAAGTTATGATTGAAATTGAACCACTTGACCAAATACGTTCGAACGGTGCGCAAGCACTCGACCGGACCTCAAAATTACAAAAGAAATCTGAGTCCCGC
>OMUK01000121.1 GCA_900314215.1 uncultured Prevotellaceae bacterium | reverse complement strand
TTGCCGAAAAGAAAATGCTGACAACTTACTGCATTGCAAGTTGCCAGCATTTTTTGTGATTTAGTGTTGTGCCAGAATTATTTTATTTCAAGAGCGCGACTGAACGCTTCAGGAAGTTGCTCAATGCCTCACCCTTGAGCAGGCCGTTGCCCAGCAGGGCAATGTCGATGAGCTGCTTCACGGTGTCTTGGCCATTGGCATAGTTGGTGATCACGGCTTGCTGCTTGTCGCGCAACTCACCAGCTTTCTTCTCGGCAGCCTCAAGTTCGGGCTTCTTGTCGTCGGGCACACCTTTGTTGTCCTTGTTGAGGTCTCTTATTGCCTTGATCTTGGCGCTGGTCTCGTGCAGCTCGTCTTCCACGGGCTTCAACTCACCCTCGAGTGCATTCTCGGCGTCCTCGATGGCCTTCTTCACCACGGGGTGGCTGGTGTTGAGCGTCAAGTTGTAGGCCTTGGGCATGTCGCCATAGAAGCTCATGCCAGGCTGGAACTTAGCCATGTCCTGCATGCGGCGCATGTATTCGCTCTGGGTGATCACGATAGGCTGGTCATCCTCCTTGAGCGCTGCATAGGTCACATAGAACTCGCTCTTGTCGATTGCCGGCACCTGCGACTTGAATAGGGTAGAGGCAATCGTCTTCTGCTCATCGGTGAGCTCAGGCTGCTTGGTGTCTTCCTTCTTGATCAAGTTGTCGAGCACGTCGGCGTCGATGCGCACAAACCTCGTCTTGTCATTCTTCTGCTCAAGCATGCTCACAAATGGGGTGTCGAGCTCGCCATCCATCATGAGCACGTCGTAACCCTTATCGGTGGCATTCTTAATATAGGTGTACTGTGCCTCTTTGTCGGTGGCATAGAGGTAAATCAAGTTGCCATCCTTGTCGGTCTGGTTGCCCTCGATGAGTTTCTTGTAGTCGTCGAGCTTGTAATACTTGCCGTCGACGTTCTCAAGCAGGGCAAATTTCATTGCACGGTCGCAGAATTTCTCATCGCTCAGCATGCCATACTCAATGAAGATCTTGATATCGCGCCACTTCTTCTCAAAGTTTTCGGCATCTTTTGTCGAGATCTCCTCGAGGCGCTCGGCCACCTTCTTGGTGATATAGGTCGAAATCTTCTTCACGTTGCGGTCGGCTTGCAGGTAGCTGCGCGACACATTCAGTGGAATGTCGGGCGAGTCGATCACACCTTGCAGCAGCATCATAAACTCAGGCACAACGCCCTCGACGCTGTCGGTCACAAACACCTGGTTGCAATACAACTGGATGCGGTCTTTGCGTATGTCAAGATTATTCTTAATCTTGGGGAAGTAAAGAATGCCAGTCAACGTGAACGGGTAGTCAACGTTCAGGTGAATCCAGAACAACGGGTCTTCCTGGCCAGGATACAGGGCGCGATAGAATTTCAAGTAGTCATCATCCTTGAGGTCGGCAGGCTTCTTGGTCCACAATGGCTCGATGTCGTTGATAATGTTGTCCTCGTCGGTGTCAACCATCTTCTTCTGGTCCTTGTCCCACTTTTGCTTCTTGCCGAACACGATGGGAACTGGCATGAAGCGGCAGTACTTGTGGAGCAGTGCGCTGATGCGCGTTTGCTCCAGATACTCCTTGTCGTCGTCGGTGATGTGGAGCACGATATCGGTGCCACGCTCGGTCTTGTCGTAGTCGGTCATCTCATATTCGGGCGATCCGTCGCAAGTCCAGCACACGCCCTTAGCGCCATCCTTGTACGACAGGGTGTGGATTTCGACCTTGCTCGACACCATGAAGGCCGAGTAGAAGCCCAGACCGAAGTGGCCAATGATAGCAGCCGCATTGTCCTTGTACTTATTGAGGAATTCCTCGGCGCCCGAGAAGGCAATCTGGTTGATATACTTGTCGATCTCCTCGGCGGTCATACCTATACCGTTGTCGCTCACTGTGAGGGTCTTGGCATCCTTGTCGATGGTGACCGATACCTTCAGGTTGTCGGTCTTGCCCGAGAAGGCGTTGTTGTTGGCAAGCGTCTTAAGCTTTTGAGTTGCATCAACTGCATTGGAAATGAGCTCACGCAAGAAAATCTCGTGGTCGCTGTAAAGAAATTGTTTAATTACGGGGAATATGTTAGTAGTCGTTACCCCAATTGAACCTTTCGCCATAATATATAATATTGTTTTATTTTAATTTTCAATCGCTTAATTCACCGCAAAAAAAATGCCACGCCGCAGGGCGTGACATTTTATCATAATCGCATATGCAAATATGTCTTATTTTGACACTTGCGACATCGCTATTTTTCAGATGCCTATGCGCACGATACCGCGCTTTGATGCCTTCACAAAGTCGACGATGATATCGCGCTCAGGCGAAGCGGGAATCTCGGCTTCGATTTTGGCGATGGCATCGCTGTTGTTGAGGCGCGACATGTAGATGATGCGGTAAATCGAGCTGATCAGGTTCACCTGGTCCTCGGTGTAGCCACGACGCTTCAAGCCCACCGAGTTCACGCCCTCATAGGAAAGGGGATAGCGGCCGGCCATGACGTAGGGAGGCAGGTCCTTGTTGACCAGCGAGCCGCCTTGCAGCATCACGTGGGGGCCGATGTGAGTGAACTGGTGCACAAGAGCGCCGCCGCCCAGCACAGCCCAGTCGCCCACATGCACCTCGCCAGCCAGTTGCACCTGGTTAGACATAATCACATGGTCGCCTATAAAGCAGTCGTGAGCCACATGGCAATAAGCCATGATCAAGCAGTAGCTGCCTATCACCGTTTTGCCTTGCGATGCAGTGCCGCGGTGAATAGTCACAAACTCGCGTATGGTGGTGTGGTCGCCAATCACGGCAATCGTGTCTTCGCCCTTGAATTTCAGGTCTTGCGGAATGTCGCATATCACAGCGTCCGAGTGAATGTGGCAATACTTGCCGATGCGGGCGCCCGAGTGAATAGTGACGTTGCTATCGATCACAGTGCCATCGCCTATCTCGACGTTGCCGTCGATTGTTGTGAAAGGTCCGATTTTCACGTTCTCGCCAATCTTGGCACTGGGGTCGATCGAAGTCATAGGATAATTTTCCATTACAATATACTAAGAGTGTTACTTGTTTTCTTTTTTGGTTTTTGTCACTTGTGCCATAAACTCGGCTTCTGATACGATTTGCTCACCCACAAAGGCGTAACCTTTCATCACAGCGCACCCGCGGCGTATTGGGGTCATGAGTGACAAGTGGAATATGAGGGTGTCGCCAGGCACCACCTTGCGGCGGAATTTCACATTGTCGATCTTCATGAAATAGGTAGAGTAGTCCTCGGGGTCATCCACCTTTGAGAGCACCAGTATACCTCCCGTCTGTGCCATGGCCTCTACTTGCAGCACGCCAGGCATGATGGGCTCGCCAGGGAAGTGGCCAGGGAAGAAGGGCTCATTGGCAGTCACATTCTTGATGCCCACCACATAGTCCTTGCCCATGTCCACGATCTTGTCGACGAGCTGCATAGGGTAGCGGTGGGGCAACATGCGGCGCACAGCCACATTGTCGTAGAGCGGTTCCTTGTTAGGGTCATACACTGGTGCTTGCACACTCTGGTAGCGCAACTCCTGGCGTATTTTCTTGGCCAGCGTGGTGTTGATGGTGTGGCCTGGCTTGGTAGCCACAATGCGGCCCTTGAGCGGACGGCCTATCAAGGCCAGGTCGCCTATCACGTCGAGCAACTTGTGGCGTGCGGGCTCATTGTTATACTCGAGGGGCTTGTTGTTGAGATAGCCCAAGTGGTCAACGTGCTTGTGCTCCACATGCATGAGGTCGGCGAGCTTGTCGAGGTCCTCTTGCTTCATGGGCGTGTCGTAGATCACGATGGCATTGTCGAGGTCGCCGCCCTTGATCAGATTCATCTGCACAAGGGGCATCACCTCACGCACGAAGACGAAGGTGCGGCTTGCGGCAATTTCCTTTTTGAAATTCTTGATGTTGTCGAGTGCGGCAAACTGGTTGGAAAGCACTGGCGAGTTAAACTCTATCATGGTGTCGATCGAGAAATCGTCGTCGGGGAGCACGATAAGCGATGACCCGCTCTTGGGGTCAACCACCTTGATGCGCTGCTTCACCACATAGAATTCCTTGTCGAGCTCTTGGTCCACGATACCCACCTTGTCGATATTGTCGCAGTAGATGATGGCACTGCCGTCGAGAATTGGCAACTCGGGGGCGTTCACCTCGATCAAGCAGTTGTCGATGCCCGATGCATAGAGGGCAGCCATAGCGTGCTCGATGGTGCTCACGCGCACTTCCTTGTGGCTTTTGTTGGCAATCACGGTGCCACGCTGGGTCTCTACCACATTCTCGGCAAGAGCTTCAACAGTGGGCTCACCTTCCATATCGACGCGCTTAAACACATAGCCGGTGTTGACAGCTGCAGGCTTGAATGTAGCAGTGACATTCATGCCCGTGTGCAGTCCCTTGCCGCTCACGGTGAAGGCGTCTTTAAGAGTACGTTGTTTCATATATCGTTGTGTAATTTTATTTTTGCTTTTTCAGTTCCTCAATCTCCTTCTTGAGCGCACGCAGGTCGTTGTACATCTCAGGCAGATACTTGAAATAGAATTGCTGACGGGCAAACAAGCGGCCATTGATGGCAGGAGCACCCAGCAGGCGCTGCTTAGAGCCCACATTGTTGGGCACGCCCGATTGAGCGCCTATGCCGTTGTAGTCGCCCACAGTGATGTGGCCTGCAAAGCCCACTTGGCCGCCTATCATGTTGCCCTTGCCAATCTTGGTAGAGCCGGCGATGCCCACTTGAGCTGCCATCACGGTGTTTTCGCCTATCTCCACATTGTGTGCCACCTGGATGAGGTTGTCGAGCTTCACGCCCTTGTGCACCACGGTGGCACCCATCGTGGCACGGTCGATGGTGGTATTGGCGCCTATCTCGACATCGTCTTCAAGTATCACGATGCCCACTTGCGAAATCTTCTCATAGCTGCCATCGGGGCGTGGAGCGAATCCAAAGCCGTCGCCGCCTATCGTGGCACCGCCTTGAATGATGCAACGGTTGCCCAGCTTGCACCCATGATATATCTTCACGCCAGGATAGAGTATCACGTCGTCGCCTAGCACCACATCGTCGCCCACATACACATTGGGGTAGATTTTCACGTTTTTGCCAAGTTTCACGCCCTTACCGATGTAGGCAAATGCACCCACATAGGCACCCTCGGGCACTTCCACGCCCTCGCTGATGTAGCTGGGCTGCTCGATGCCCACCTTCTGGGGACGCTGGCTGTTGACAAAATTGAGAAGGTCGGCAATCGTCTCATAGGGATCGTCGACTCTTATCATTGTGGTTTTCACGGGCTGCTCGGGCTTGAAGTCCTTGCGCACGAGCACTGCCGATGCCTGGGTTGTATAGATATAGTGGGTATATTTTGGATTGGCCAGGAATGTGATGCAGCCAGGGGTTGCTTCCTCAATTTTAGCGTAGTTATTAATTACAGTTGACTCGTCGCCATCTACTGTGCCATGCACGACGGCTGCCAATTGCTGAGCGGTAATTTCCATTTCGATGATAATATGTTATTTTTTATAAAACTTTTACAAAGGTACAAAAAGGCTGTGATTTAAGCAAGTACTTTGCCTTAATTGGACTAGTAATAATACGCTTTTTACCTAAAAAGAACACCCTGTCAATTCACGGTTTCAGGCACTTGCCTAGAGCGACGTATTGCTCACACAGCTTCTCGGCGCAACGCTCGCCGTCGATTGCGCTCGACACGATGCCGCCGGCATAGCCAGCACCCTCGCCACACGGGTAAAGGCCCCGTATCTCGATGTGGGCCAGCGAGTCGCGGTCGCGAGGTATACGCACTGGCGACGAGGTGCGGGTCTCAACGCCTATCACGATGGCCTCGTTGGTCAAGAAGCCGCGGGCCGAGTGGCCAAATATCTTGAAGCCCTTGCGCAAGCGGTTGCCGATGAATGGCGGGAGCCACTGGTCGAGCCGTGAAGGCTGAAGTCCGGCGGCAAACGATGACGGCGGAATGAGTTTGGAAGGCTTGCCCTCGACAAAGTCTTTCATGCGCTGGGCTCCGGCGACCTGGCTGCATCCAGCCTGCTCAAAGCACTTGTGCTCCAAGTCCTCCTGGAAGTGCATCATTGCCAACTCGTTGTACTGCGCATATTGCGACGGCAAATCCTCGGGATGAATCTCGACGACCATGCCCGAGTTGGCCCAGTAAGTGCCTCGGTTGCTGGGCGACATGCCGTTGACCACCAGCTGGCCTGGAGCACTGGCGGCCGGCACCACAATACCACCAGGGCACATGCAGAATGAGTACACGCCACGGCCGTCGACCTGTGTCACAAAGCTGTACTCAGCTGCGGGCAAGTAGTCGCCACGGCCGTTGCGGTCGTGATATTGAATCTCGTCGATGATGTGCTGGGGATGCTCCAGGCGCACACCCACAGCGAGGCCCTTGGACTGGAGCGCGACATGCTCGTCGGCGAGCATCTGATACACGTCGCGGGCCGAGTGCCCCGTAGCAAGTATCACCGGACCCATGAATTGCTGCCCGTCGTGGGTCTCCACGCCCTTCACAGCATGGCCCTCGATGACCAACCTGGTCACTCTCGTCTCAAAATGCACCTCGCCGCCATTGTCGAGTATCGTGTTGCGCATGTTCTGGATGATGGCAGGCAACTTGTCGCTGCCTATGTGGGGATGAGCATCGATCAAAACATTCTCGTTCGCTCCGTGCTGGTAGAAAATGCCCAAGATGCGGTTCACCGAGCCGCGCTTCTTGCTGCGGGTGTAGAGTTTGCCGTCGCTGTAAGCTCCGGCGCCGCCCTCGCCAAAGCAGTAGTTGCTGTTGGGGTCGACGATGCCTTCGCGCGAGATGCGCGCCACATCCACTCGGCGGTCTTTCACATTCTTGCCGCGCTCAAGCACAATGGGCTTAATGCCCAACTCAATCAGGCGCAGCGCCGCAAAGAGGCCGCCAGGGCCTGCGCCCACCACAATGGCTTGCTTGCTGCCGTCGACTGGGTGGTACTCGATGGGGGGCACGAGGTAGTCGGCCGCCACGGGTTCATCGATGTAAACGCGCACTTTCAGGTTCACCATCACGTGCTTTTGCCGGGCATCGATCGAGCGCTTGACGATGCGCACGCCCTGTATTCTCGCCATGCTCATGTGGCGCTCGCTGGCTATGTAATGCACGATTTCATCGTCGTAAAAAGCCGTGCGTGGCGACACACGTATTTGCATTTCTTCTATCATGATTCGTTATTTTTTTGCAAAATTACCGATTTTTCGGCGATTAATCACTAATTTTGCAACTCAAACGTTGACAACATCATAATGAATAAAAACATAGGCGTACTTTTTGACCTCGACGGTGTCCTGCTCGACACCGAGGGCCTCTATACCGAGTTTTGGAGCGACATCGACAAGAAATATCCCACGCGGGTGCCGCACTTCACCGAGCTAATCAAGGGGAGCAACCTTGAGACTATACTCAACACCTATTTCCAACCCAGCCAGCACGACGACATCGTGGCCGAGCTGCGCGACTTTCAGGCCGACATGAAATATCGCTTTTTTCCAGGCGCCATCGATTTTCTCGACACGCTGAAGGCTGCCGGCATACCCATGTGCATTGTCACCAGCAGCGATGTGCACAAGATGGATGCCGTGTGGGAGCAGCACCCCGACTTTCGCAGCTATTTCGACGGCGTGATCACGGGCGAGATGGTGAGTCATCCCAAGCCCGACCCCGAGTGCTTCTTGCTGGGAGCCAAAATGCTGGGCATCGACATAGGCCATTGCTACATCTTTGAGGACTCTATCAACGGCATTGACGCTGCTCATGCCGCCGGAGGCATTGTGATAGGACTCTCAACCACCAATACGCTCGAGGCTTTGCAAGACAAGGCCGTGCTGGTCATCGACGACTTCAAGGAATTCAGTATAGAAAAAATGCTGGCACTATGAGAATCACGCTTGCTGTAGTGGGCCGCACGGCCACGGGCTATCTCAAGCAAGGCATCGACGAGTATACCAAGCGCTTGAGCCACTACGTGAACTTCGACATCCAGTATATAGGCGATGCCAAAAACACCAAAAGTCTCACTGAGTCGCAGCAGAAAAACAGCGAGGGCAAGAGCATACTCGCCGCGCTCGACAAGAGCGACTATGTGGTGCTGCTCGACGAGCATGGCCGGGAATACCGCTCGGTTGAGTTTGCCGGCTATGTGCAGAAGCGCCTCTCGAGCGGTGCGCGGCGGGTGGTGTTTGTTGTGGGCGGCCCCTATGGCTTTTCGCCCGAGGTATACAGCCGGGCCAACGACACGCTGTCGCTCTCGCCGATGACTTTTTCCCACGAGATGATAAGGCTCATCTTCACCGAGCAGCTCTATCGGGCTTTCACGATACTGCACCACGAGCCCTACCACCATGAGTGAAAAATAGAGCATTGAGACTTCTCAATGCTCTGGTCGATTTATTTCAAGTTTTCTCTCACTTCATTCAAGTATTCCTTCATCGCTTTCTCATCCCTTCTCTCGATGATGCCTTGCAGGCGGTCGAGTTGGGCCTTGATTTTGTCGAGTTGCTTGATCGTACGCGGATTGAA
Source organism: uncultured Prevotellaceae bacterium (assembly GCA_900314215.1). Classification (GTDB taxonomy): domain Bacteria; phylum Bacteroidota; class Bacteroidia; order Bacteroidales; family Muribaculaceae; genus Sodaliphilus. The sequence goes on along the minus strand of OMUK01000121.1, from coordinate 13,473 downwards.
GAGTATCTCTTGCAGCAAGTAGTCGTCCTCGCTCATCAGCCCGCGGGCAATGGTCATGTGCCGCTTGAAGGTGGTGCCTGGCGCATCTTGGTGCTTCATGATGCTGGCAAAAACCAGTGTGCTGGCAAATGGCACCGAGAGCGAGTAGGAGATGGTCTCGTCATGCTCCTCAAAGGTGTACTCGCATATGTGCAGGTGCAACTGGTTGTAGAGGTCGCGGAAGAACACCTTGCCCAGGTGGTCGCTCTCGCTGATGATGATGGCATTCTCGTTGCTCAAGTTGCTGAGCGAGGCAAATGTGGGGCCAAACATGGGGTGGGTGCTCACAAAGGGATGCCCACAAGTGGCATAAAACTCGGGCAGCCCGCTCTTCACCGATGAAATGTCGGAGATGATACACGTCTCGGGCAAGTAGGGGAGTACTTGATTGAAAGCCGGTATCGTGTACTTTACGGTCACGGCATTGATCATCATTTCGGGCTTGAATTCCCGTATCTCTTCCATCGTGGTAAATCGCATCGCATTGAAGGTGAAGCGCAAGCGCTCCTTGTCGATGTCGTAGATTGCCACCTCATGGTCCCGGCTCAGCACGTCGCAAAAGAAGTTGCCCATCTTGCCGGCACCCATTATCAATATTTTCATTTCGGTCTATATATATATAATTGAATTACACACAACGCGCCCGCTTAGAGCGCTTTTTGGTTGATGATCTCGATTTGCTGGCGCACGCTCTCCTCGTGCACGGCCTGCATCACAGTCTCTATAAACTCGGCGCTCATTCCCATTTCCTGGCCTTGCTTGGAGCGATCGCTTATCATTTCACTGTAGCGCTGGGCCTGCACAACTTGCATGTTGTGCTCTTTTTTGTACTGACCGATCTCGCGGGAAATTGCCATGCGGCGGCTCAAGATGTTGAGCAAGTCGTTGTCGCACTCGTCGATGTGCTGGCGCAAGAGGGTGAGATTTTCGGTCGACTGCTTCGTGTCGCGTATCACTAGTGTGTTGATAATTAAGTTTAACGATTCGGGGGTGACTTGCTGCTTGGCATCGCTCAAGGCGGCGTCGGGATTGCAATGCGACTCGATGATGAGCCCATTGAAACCCATGTCGAGCGCCTGCTGCGAGATGGGGCCTATGAGTTCGCGCTTGCCGCCCATGTGCGAGGGGTCGCATATGATGGGCAGGTTGGGCACGCGGCGGTGCAGCTCGATAGGGATGTGCCACTGTGGCTCGTTGCGGTACAAGTGGTCGCCATAGGTGCTGAAGCCACGATGAATGGCGCCAATGCGGCGCACGCCGGCGTTGTAGAGGCGCAACATGGCGCCTATCCACAACTCAATGTCGGGATTTACAGGGTTCTTTACCAGCACAGTCACGCCGCGGTGGCCTCGCAGCGCGTCGGCAATCTCCTGCATGGCAAATGGGTTGGCACTGGTGCGAGCTCCTATCCATAGGATGTCGATGCCCGAGTCAAGTGCCGCAATCACATGCTCGCGATTGGCCACCTCGGTAGCCGTGAGCATGCCGGTCTCTTTCTTCACCTCTTGCATCCACAGCAGGCCTTTCATGCCCACGCCCTCAAAGCCTCCGGGCTTGGTGCGAGGCTTCCAGATGCCTGCACGAAATATCTTGATGCCACTCTTGGCAAGGCCACGCGCTGTGTTGAGCACTTGCTCCTCGCTCTCGGCACTGCATGGGCCGGCTATCACCAGTGGTTTTTTAGGGTCGATGCCCACAAAGGTGAGAGGCTCTATATCCTGTAGTATTTGTTGTTTCTCTGCCATAACAATATGTATTTATTTTATAATTTATTATCGTTCAGTTGTTTAATTCTTTCTAAAGCCTCGCGCAACTTTTCTTGGGTGGCACAAAGCGAGATGCGGATGTATCGGTTGCCATTGCTGCCAAATATGAAGCCTGGCACGACAAACACTCTTGCTTGGTAGAGCACCTGGTCGGCAACCTCGGCGGCATCACGTGCATCATCGGGAATGCGGCCCCACAAGAAGAGTCCAGCCTGGTCGGGGTCGTAGTGGCAGCCCAGGGCATCCATGATATGCTCAGCTATCACACGGCGCTCACGATACTCACGGTTCACCTCCTCATACCAGTCGTCGTCGGCCTCCAAGGCCTTGGCAGCGGCAAGCATCATGGGCTTGTATTGGCCCGAATCGATGTTGGATTTCACCTTCAAAATCCAATTGATGAAAGTGGGGTTGCTGGCAATCATGCCCATGCGCCAGCCGGGCATGTTGTGCGACTTGCTCAGCGAGTTCATCTCGATGGCAATGTCTTTGGCACCTGGCACGGCCAGAATGCTCAACCGCTGCTTGTGCAGGATGAAACTGTAGGGGTTGTCGTTGACAATCACGATGTTGTGCTTCTTCCCGAAGTCAACGAGCCGTTGAAACAGCTCCATCGATGCCTTGTGACCCGTGGGCATGTGGGGGTAGTTGACCCACATGAGCTTGATTTTGTCGAGCGGCAGCTTTTCGAGGGCGTCCAGGTCGGGCTCCCAGTGGCCTTCCTCGGTCAGGTCGTAATTGTAGATTTCGGCTTCGGCCAGGCGGCTCACCGAGGTATAGGTTGGGTAGCCAGGATTGGGCACCAGCACGCCGTCGCCAGGGTTCACAAAGGCCAGTGTGGTGTGCAGTATGCCTTCCTTGGAGCCAATGAGGGGTTGTATCTCATTGGCAAGATTGAGCTCGACGCCGAAGTATTTCTTGTACCACCGGGCATAGGCCTCGCGCAACGCCGGCAGTCCCACATAGGGCTGATAGCCATGTGCACCAGGCTTTTGTGCCTCGTCGCACAGGGTCTTGATCACCTCGGGATGCGGCGGGCGGTCGGGACCTCCCACACCAAGTGAGATGATGTCGGCTCCCTCGGCATTCAACCGGGCAATCTCCTTGAGTTTTACCGAGAAATAATACTCCTTGACTTGCTGCACACGGTGTGCAGGCTCTATGTTATTGTAAACTACTGGCTTCGGCATATTCTCCTAGCGTTTTAAAATCATTGATAAGCGGTCTCACGGCCTCAATCGACTGGCGATAGCGCAGATAGTCGTCAAATGTGAGGTCGACCGAGAAGCGGTATTCCCATTCTCGCCCCATGATGGGGGTTGACTGTATTTTGGTGAGATTCATCCCGTAGAACGAGAAGATGGTGAGCACTGCCGAAAGGCTGCCTTTGGAGTGGGGGAGTGTGAACACCAGCGAGGCCTTGTTAACCTTGCTCGTGTCACGATAGTCGGCTGCTGTGGCAGGATCGGCAATGATGAGAAATCGGGTGAAGTTGTGCTTGTTGGTCTGGATGTCGCTTTCCAGCACATCAAGTCCGTAAAGCTCGGCGGCATATTTACCGCATATCGCTGCGTGGCCCTTGAGATGGCTCTCGGCAATCATCTTGGCACTGCCGGCTGTGTCGCTGGTCTCCACAATTTTCATTTTGGGATGAGCAAGCAAGTACTGCTCGCACTGGCGCAAAGCCATGGGGTGGGAGTTCACCTCCACCACATCGTCGAGCGTCTGGCCAGGCAGCACGGCTATCGAGTGGGAAATGTATTTTTTGTATTCTCCTATAATAATCTCGTTGCTCTGGCGCAGCAATTCATAATTCTGCAGCAGGCTGCCGGCTATGGTGTTCTCGATGGCTACGATGCCAAGCATCGACGCGTCGTTGCGCAGCCTGGTGAACATCTCGTGGAAGGTGTCGCATGGCACGGTCTCAACTTCCTGGCCAGCGAAATACTCGCGGGCGGCCGCGTCGTGAAAGCATCCAGCAACTCCTTGTATGGCAATCTTCAAACTCATTGTTGTGTCGTTTTCTTTATTTCCCTCAACAAAAAATCCCGTCAAACCTACATTTGGCGGGATTCAATATTTTTTTATAATACGATTATATTCTCAATTAATATCGAAATCATTGTGCAATACCAATTCCGCCTTTATTTTTGGTAAAATAAAAGTAATAGAAATAATAATATGCACTAAATCGTTTCATTATTCTTGATTTCTGTTGCAAAAGTAAAAATATTTTGGCAAATATCAACAGAAAAGTGAGATAAATTTTCATCACGCCATGCTGCTGGCAGCATTTCAACTGTGATATCTATCACGCAATCAAGATTTTACAGCAACAATCAATTTTGTGAAAATTAGATAAGGCTAGAGCGATCATGAGTGAAATTCTACAGTCCTATATAAATGTGCAGCATCTTATCTTAGGCAGCTCAAGCACACCAAGCGCGCATGGGGGACAATACAGGAGAGGAGATTCTTATTTTCTCGATACTCTATTTAACATAATATAAATTATGGTTCAAATAGGGCTCTCAAGCAAAATTAGTGATAAATCGCGCCTGTGCCAATGATTATCGGTGAATCTAGCAATGTGAAGCGCTCTAGAATTGAAACAAGCAACTGCTTGAGAATTGAAAAAATTTGCAAGTGCTGTGAGTTGTAAGTAAATTTGCGAAAGAAATCAATCAGGAAAATCAAAACACAAGAAATGAAAATTTTCAAGTTCATCATATTAGTCACGTTGAGTTGCGCAATCAACTGCGCTACGGTAGCCCAAACCGTGCAGAATCCTAACGACACCACCACAATCACATGTACCGACGACGGCACTCGGTTTCAAGCCAAGCAACTCATCGCTCCCGCGGCACTGGTCACAGCCGGCACCGTGCTGGCTATTGACTACAAGCACGGCCTGAACAAAACCGTCGATGACTGGGTCGACGACGACAACGACAAGATCAAACTCGACGAGGTTTTGCGCTTCGTGCCCTCGGCAGCCTATCTGGCTCTGGGTGCAACGCATATCAAAGCCAAGCATCCATTTAAGGAAAGACTGGCCGTATTTGCAACCTCCCATATGGCCATGGTCGCCCTGGGCTATGGGCTTAAAGGCGTTGTGAAAGAGCACCGTCCCGACGGGTCGGACAATCACGCTTTCCCATCGGGCCATACTGCCACAGCGTTCACTGGAGCCGAACTGCTGCGTGAGGAATATGGAACTGCCATGGGCATAGCCGGTTACACCGTGGCTACAGCCGAGGCTTTCTTGCGCATCTACAACCACAAGCACTGGCTGGGCGACGTGGTGATGGGCGCTGGCATAGGCGTGTTGAGTGCCCGCATTGGCTACTGGCTGCTGCCTTGCGAGCGCAGGCTCTTTGGCTGGGACAATAAAAAATCACCGGCAATGGTGTCGGCGATTCCTGTGTATGATGCGAGCACCCGCAGCATGGGCATGGCGCTGGTTGCTCAATTTTAATGGCGCATCATTCGGTCCATGTTGCGCTTGTCCTCGCGCTCTTTTATAGCTTGGCGTTTGTCGTATTGCTTCTTGCCTCGGGCAATGGCAATCACCAGTTTGGCAAGCCCACGCTCATTGATGAACAGCCGCAATGGGATGATTGAATAGCCAGGCTGTTCGCTCACTTTAGCTATCTTGTTGATTTCCTTGCGATTAAGTAGCAGCTTGCGGTCGCGATGAGTGGTGTGGTTGTTGTAAGACCCCATCGAGTACTCGGCAATATACATGTTTTTCACCCACAATTCGCCATTCTCAACCAGGCAATAGGTGTCGGTCAATCCAGCCTTGCCCAGGCGTATCGACTTGATTTCGGTACCCGTGAGCACCATGCCGGCAGTGAACGACTCCACGATCTCGTAGTCGAATGTCGCCCTGCGGTTTTTTATATTTATATTATTTTTATTATCAGCCATTTAAATCCTTACATTATCATTTTTTCAAGTATCCAGCGGAAAGCTTGCGGCAGGCATATCATGAGCGCCGATGCCACAGTCACAAACTTGGGTATCTTCTTGCTGTCTTTCAAGTTCAGGTAATCCAAACCTTTATATACGATCACTATCGTGTAGAGCAACAGAAAATAGATGGGCGAAAATCCATCGGCAAGCAGGTTGTTGAAAATCTCAAGTATCACCAGAAACATCAAGTTGTAGGCAATAAAATTGTTGAGTCGAGCATTGGCCGACTCGGTCCTCACAATCTCGGGATAGAAGCCGCCCAGCAAGTAACTGGTGAGGAAATAGGTGGCAAAGTAGCTTGCAAATTCCACGATGGCATGCATCAGCGTCTTCGACAGCGTCCACGCCGTGGGATCGTAGAGCATGAGCGCAAACGAGCTCACCGCCAGCAGCGCCAGCAATGGATAAAATCCGCCTTGCAGCACCTTGTGGGTGGGATAGCCCGAGAGGTTGATTTCCTCCCAGCCCATTTTAGGCGAAACAATAACCAGTGCTATATTTTTTATCAAACTCATATTCGATTGTTTTACTCGCAAATTTCGTGCAAAATTAATATTATATTGCCAATTAAAGAAAATACTTCGGCAATTTTTGCTAATTTTGTCGACTGTAATGAGAGTAGAATTATTCATAGCGCGTCGCCTCAAGCTCTCGGGCAGCTCCGAGTCTAGCTCACCTAGCCTCAATGTCGCAACAATTGGCATTGTGCTGGCGATTGTCATCATGATTTTGTCGGTCGTGATTGTCATGGGGTTCAAGAGCGAGGTGATGCACAAGATTTACTCGCTCGACCCTCATCTCAAAATCACCAACGCGGGGCTTGGCATCGACGACAACTACTCCACCGTCGACGCCCATGAGGTTTTCAATGCTATCCTGGCCGACGACACGCTCAAGTCGCGCATCGAGAGCATGAGTCTCATTGCCGAAAAGCCCGCCATCTTGAAGACCGACAACGATTTCAAAGGCGTGGTTTACCGCGGTGTCGACGAGTACTACGACTGGCGGTATCTCAAGGAGAGCCTGGTCGCTGGCCGCGTGCCCAATGTGAAGCAAGGGGCCGACAATCGCGAGATTATCATCTCAAAAAACATGGCCAAGCAGCTACAGCTTAAAGTGGGCGACAGACTTTACACCTATTTCATCGACAACAAGGTGAAGATGCGCCGCTCTATCATTGTGGGCATCTTTAATACCGACTTCGACTCATTCGACAACTCCTATATCGTGGGCAACATCACGCTGTTGCAGAGCGTGAACGACTGGAATGCCATTACGGGCAACTATGTGGGCGTCAATCTCACCAAGCGCGATAGCTTGAATGAAAACTGCTACCGGGCCTATTCCGACTTGTGTGAGGCTATGATTGCACACAACTCCCCCACCCTGTATCATGTGACGCAAATCGAGAACAACAATGTGTCGTATTTCACGTGGCTCGGCATGCTCGACATGAATGTGATCATCATACTCACGCTCATGATTATCGTTTCATCCTTTACTTTAATTGCGGCAATGCTGATGATTGTGCTTGAGCGCATTAAGATGATAGGTATGCTTAAAGCACTGGGCGCTACCAACCGGTCGATACGCCTCATCTTTATCTATCTCACCTCCAAGTTAATCATCAAGTCGGTCATCATAGGCAACGTCATAGGCATAGGGTTGGCATTGCTGCAACAGCACTTCCACATCATTCATCTCAATGCCGAGGCCTACTACATGAGCTATGTGCCCATCGAGATCAGCATTCCTGCCCTCATCCTGCTCAATGTGGGCATTCTGGTGATCTCCTATGTCACACTGCTAGCACCCAGCCACATCGTGTCGACCATTAAGCCGTCGAGCACGATGCAGTTTGAGTAAAAGAATCAAAAAGAGCGATTTTATCGATGAAAATCAATCAAGCTTGAGCACAGCGAGGAAAGCCTTCTGTGGCACTTGCACTGTGCCAATTTGCTTCATGCGCTTCTTACCGGCCTTCTGCTTCTCGAGCAGTTTGCGCTTGCGGCTCACGTCGCCGCCATAGCACTTTGCGGTCACATCCTTGCGCACTTGCTTCACCGTTTCGCGGGCAATGATCTTGGCACCTATAGCTGCCTGGATGGCAATGTCGTATTGCTGGCGCGGGATGAGTTCCTTGAGTTTCTCGCACATGCGGCGACCCAGGCTCACGGCATTGTCGGCATGAGTGAGGCTGCTCAAGGCATCCACAGGTTTGCCGTTGAGAAGGATATCGAGCTTCACCAGTTTTGACTCACGATAAGAGCTTATGTAATAATCAAATGAGGCATAACCCTTAGAGATACTCTTCAACTTGTCGTAGAAATCAATCACAATCTCGCCAAGGGGCAAATCAAACGATAATTCCAGTCGGTTGCCACTGATGTACTTTTGATTGGTGAGCGTGCCACGCTTCGACAAGCACAAGGTGATGATGGGACCCATGAAGTCGCTCAAGGTGATGATTGAGGCGTGAATATAAGGCTCCTCGATTCGCTCGATGGTGGTCACGTCGGGCAGGCCGGCAGGATTGTGCACCTCGGTCATGTTGCCTTTCTTGTCATACACCTTATAAGAAACGTTGGGCACGGTGGTTATCACCTCCATGTTGAACTCGCGGTCGAGGCGCTCCTGCACAATCTCCATGTGGAGCAGGCCCAGGAAGCCGCAACGGAAGCCGAAGCCCAGTGCCACCGACGACTCGGGAGTGAACGTGAGCGACGCGTCGTTGAGTTGCAACTTCTCGAGCGACGAGCGCAAGTTCTCAAAATCCTCGGGGTCGATGGGATACACGCCGGCAAACACCATGGGCTTCACCTCTTGAAAACCCTCAATGGCCTCGGTGCAGGGGTTGTCGACGTGGGTGATGGTATCGCCCACTCTCACCTCCTTGGAGTCCTTGATGCCGCTTATGATGTAGCCCACATTGCCGGCGCTTATCTTGCCGCGTGGCGAGAGCTTGAGTTTCAGCACGCCCAGCTCGTCGGCATTGTACTGCTCGCCGGTGTTGACAAACTTCACCAGGTCACCCTTGTGGATGGTGCCGTTAAACACCTTAAAATACACAATGATTCCGCGGAACGGGTTAAACACCGAGTCGAAAATAAGCGCTTGAAGCGGGGCCTGCGGATCGCCTTTAGGTACAGGAATGCGCTTCACTATGGCTTCAAGTATCTCGGGCACACCCTCGCCGGTGCGGGCGCTGCAGCGCAAGATGTCCTCGGGGTCGCATCCCAGCAGCTCCACGATTTCGTCTTCCACCTCATCGGGATGGGCGCTTTCCATGTCAATCTTGTTGATCACGGGTATCACCTCGAGATTGTGGTCGAGAGCCAAGTAGAGGTTTGAGATCGTCTGTGCCTGCACACCTTGGGTGGCATCGACCACGAGCAGGCAGCCCTCACACGAGGCAATGGCGCGCGACACCTCGTAGGAGAAATCGACGTGTCCTGGGGTGTCGATCAGGTTGAGTATATATTTTTGCCCGTCTTGCACATAGTCCATCTGGATAGCGTGGCTCTTGATGGTGATGCCGCGCTCGCGCTCCAGGTCCATGTCGTCGAGCACCTGGTTTTGCATTTCTTGTGCAGCAACGGTCTTGGTATATTCCAGCAGGCGGTCGGCCAGCGTACTCTTGCCATGGTCGATATGGGCAATGATCGAGAAGTTTCTTATATTTTTCATTCTGCTATTATTGTCTTTAACTGCAAAGTTACTAATTTTTCGCCAATATCACGCTATCTGCCCCCAATTGCAGCCGCAAATAAAAGCGCCGCATGCCCTCATTGTGGCAAGCGGCGCCTATGTGAAAACCTCGATTAATTCGTCTACGGTTACTTGTCGAGGATGCTCAGGCCATAATTGATGTTTTCAACCACAGCTTTTGCATTATTCATCTCGGGGTTAATCTCCAGGGCCTTGTTCAGGTAAGGAAGAGCCTCCTTGTACACTGGCACAACTTGTGGAGCAATCTGGGCGTTGGTGGCGTTGGAAGGAGCTGCATTGATGGCATCCTGGCCCTTCTTCCACAGGTAGTAGCCCACATTGAAGTTAGCGTCGGCATTCTTGGGGTTCAGCTCTACGGCTTTCTTATACATGTCGATAATCTGGTCGGCAGTCTTGGTGGAATCACTGGCATAGAGCGAGCCCTTCATGTAGTAGTAAGCCGAGTTGTTGGGCTCACTGGCGATTTGCTTGTCGACAGCTGCATAAGCCTCGTCAAATTTCTTGGCATCCAGGAGTGGTTGCAGAATCTTGCCGAAGCAGTCGGCCTTGTAGTCGGCAATGTTCAGGTTGAATTCCTTGCCGGTGTAGCCCAGCTTCAATGCCTTGTCAAAAGCATAGAAAGCCTTATCGTAATCGGGAATGTAGTAGTCGCACAGGCCCTCGAAGAAGCGCACCTGGCCCAGAATGGTGTCGGCAGGAACTGTCACGTTGTTGGCCTTGGCCAGTGGCGAATTCACATACTCGCAATAGCGGTTGAAGGCGTAGGCGCCATCGGTGTATTTCTTCATTGTATAGTAGTTGTTGCCTGCGTTTGCCAGGTCGGCAATGTGACCAGCAATGGTAGCAGCCATTTCCTTGGAGTATTTAGTCTTCACCTTGGGCAGACCGGTCTTCTTGTCGATCTTGCCTGTGGGGACTGAATCGAGTGGCATAGCAGCCTCAAAGTCGTGGAAACCCTGCATGAGGTTGCTGAGCATTGCATTGGTGTCGACGGGCTGCTGAAGCGACATTTTGGCATAATCCTTGTCGTAGGCGGCAAAAGCAGCCTTGCCCGATTTGTACAAACTTTCAACATCTCCTTGTGCATATGCCGAACCTGCCAGCATAGCTGCACATGCTAAAAGCAAAATTGATTTTTTCATAATCAGTGAAAAATTAAAAAAATGATAAATTGTTGTTGTTTTGTTATTGTTCGTTGTTGTTCTCGTTGTTTTCGGGGTTCTCGGTGCTGTTCTCGGGAGCCTCTTGAGCGGGAGCCTCGCCATCGGCGGGAGCGGTCACGGGTGCATCGTCGGGCTGAGCCTGAACCTTGCACACCGAGGCAATCTCCTCATTCTTCTTCTCAAGATTGATGAGGCGCACGCCCTGGGTGTTGCGGCCCATCACGCGCAGTTCCGACACATGCATGCGTATCATCACGCCCGACTTGTTGATGATCACCAAGTCGTTGTTGTCGTTCACATTCTTGATAGCGATGAGCTTGCCGGTCTTCTCGGTGATGTTCATCGTCTTCACGCCCTTGCCGCCGCGGTTGGTCACGCGGTAGTCCTCAAGTTTGGAGCGCTTGCCCATGCCTCGCTCCGAGACCACGAGCACGTCGTCGGCAGCCGAGGTGCGCATGCATATCATGCCCACCACCTCGTCGTCGGGGCTGGTGAGTGTCATGCCCTTCACGCCGGTAGCCTGGCGGCCCATAGCGCGTATCGTTGACTCGTTGAAGCGAATGGCGCGGCCGTTGCGGTCGGCGAGTATCACCTCGCTGTCGCCCTCGGTGAGGATGGCGCCTATCAGCTGGTCGTCTTCACGCAGATTGATGGCATTCACGCCATTGGTGCGCGGGCGCGAGTAAGCTTCCAGGCTCGTCTTTTTCACAAGACCCTTCTTGGTGGCAAACACGATGTTGTGGCTCTGGTTATACTCGGGATCCTTGAGCTGCGTGGTGCGTATGAAGGCATAGATGCGGTTCTCTGGACCCAGGTTGAGCAAGTTCTGAATGGCACGGCCCTTGGAGTTCTTACTGCCCTCGGGTATCTCAAACACGCGCAGCCAGTAGCAACGGCCCAAGCCCGTGAAGAAGAGCATATAGTTGTGGTTGGTGGCCTCATACACATACTCGATGAAGTCCTCGTCGCGTGTGTCGCTGCCCTTGGCACCCACGCCGCCACGGTTTTGCGTGCGGTACTCGCTCAATGGGGTGCGCTTGATGTAGCCGAAGTGCGAGATGGTGATAATCATGGGATCGTCGGGGAAGAAGTCCTCGGCGTTCATCTCCTCGGCCGAATACTCAATCTTGGTGCGGCGCTCGTCGCCGTACTTGTCGCGTATTTCAATGAGCTCGTCTTCTATCACCTTGCGGCACACGTCGGGGTTGTTCAGGATGTCCTCGAGGTGAGCGATGGTCTTCATCAGCTCGTCCAACTCATCGTGCAGCTTGCCCTGCTCCAGGTTGGTGAGCTGGCGCAGACGCATCTCCACGATGGCGCGGGTCTGCACGTCGTCGAGGCCGAAGCGCTCACCCAAGCGCTGGCGTGCCTCGTCGGTAGTCTTGCTCGAGCGGATGATGTGCACCACCTCGTCGATATTGTCGCTGGCAATGATCAGGCCCTCGAGGATGTGGGCGCGATCTTGTGCCTTTTTCAATTCAAATTTAGTGCGGCGTATCACCACCTCGTGGCGATGCTCCAGGAAGTAATACAGCAACTGCTTGAGGTTCACCGTCTCGGGGCGACCCTTGACCAAGCACACGTTGTTCACGCTGAACGACGACTGCATTTCGGTCATCTTGTAGAGCTTGTTGAGCAGCACATTGGCATTGTGGTCCTTTTTCACATCGATCACGATGCGCATGCCCTGGCGGTCGCTCTCGTCGTTGATGTTGCTGATGCCGTCGATCTTCTTCTCCTCTACCAGTCGGGCGATAGCCTCGATGAGCTCGCGCTTGTTCACATTGTAGGGAATCTCCGATACCACGATGCGGTCGCGGTCGTTCTCGGTTTCAATCTCGGCCTTAGCGCGCACGATGATGCGGCCACGGCCAGTCTCAAAGGCATCTTTCACACCCTGGTAGCCATAGATGATGCCACCCGTGGGGAAGTCGGGAGCCTTGATGTACTGCATCAACTCGGGAATGGTGATCTCGGGATTCTCCAGCATGGCCAGGCAGCCGTTGATCGACTCGGTGAGGTTGTGGGGTGGCATATTGGTAGCCATACCCACGGCGATGCCGCTGGCTCCATTCACAAGCAGGTTGGGAAAACGGGTTGGCAACACTGTGGGCTCCTCGAGCGTGTTGTCGAAGTTTGGCTCGAAGTCTACGGTGTCCTCGTCGAGGTCGCGCATCATCTCCTCGCCCATCTTGGCCAGGCGAGCCTCGGTGTAACGCATGGCTGCCGGGCTGTCGCCGTCGATAGAGCCGAAGTTTCCTTGCCCGTCAACCAGCGGGTAGCGCATTGCCCAGTCCTGGGCCAGGCGCACCATGGCGAAGTATACCGAAGAGTCGCCATGTGGATGGTACTTACCAAGCACATCACCCACAATGCGCGCGCTCTTCTTGTAGGGCACATTGGAGAAGTTTCCCAGCTTCTCCATGCCGTAGAGCACCCTGCGGTGCACCGGCTTGAAGCCGTCGCGCACGTCGGGCAACGCTCGAGACACGATCACCGACATCGAATAGTCGATGTAGGATGTGCGCATCTCTTTGTCGATGTTGATCTCAATAATTCGATCGTTGTTCATTTTTTGTTACATTTTTGATTTCACATGGCCGCAACCACAAATGGGGCGAAATTTTGCCCTTCCCTCATGAATCGCGACTGAATATAAAACTTACAAAGATAACAATTTTATCGCATATATCGTCGTTTTCACCGTCATTTTTCGTGTTAAGAAACAATATTGTCCTAAACGTTTTTGAAGAAAGTAAAAAAGGAAGTAGTTTACTAAGGCAAAAATAACTACCTTA
>OMUK01000040.1 GCA_900314215.1 uncultured Prevotellaceae bacterium | reverse complement strand
TAGGTTGTGACATTGTCGTGGGCCGGCACAAGACCGGCCCCTACAAGTCGGTAAATGTGTACCAGCGATTATCCATGGCGGCGGGTGAACCATGGCGGCGGTGAACCATGGCGGCGGTGAACCATGGGCACGCGGCAAAAAAATCCCGGGAGCCAACGGGGCCCTCGGGACTTTAGCGTTATGTGCGTGTATTGTTGCAGATTAGCGCATCAACTGCTTGACGGTGCGCTTGCTGCCGTCGGTGTAGGTAGTCACTACCACATTCATACCGGCGAATGGCACGTTGCTGGCCATGCCCAGCGTGTTGTAGTAGGTCACGCTCTTCACCGTCTTGCTGGCAGTCACGTCGTTCACAGCAGTCACTATGCTAGCATTACTCAGAGTGAGAGGATACACCGTGTAGATAGTGCTATAAGCCGTGGTGTTGGCTTCAACACGCGTGGGAGCGCCACTTGTGCTTGCAGCTTTCTTCATGATGATGGCCGCAAACTGGTACACACTGCCATCTTCAAGGCTTGAAACATCGGTGATGTCATCATTGTAGGTGAGATCAATCTTAAAGCCACCTGCGAAGTCATGGCCGTTGATATAGCCATTACCTGTACTATTCTTAGCCTTGGCTGGCACGTAGAATGCTTGTTTCTCCTTGTTCCACACCACCCAGGTAATATAGGCATACTCACCGTCCTTAGGATTCATGAAGAAGTAGTTGTTGCCATCAGCACCTTGCACTGCATTGCTCGATGCGCTGGTCATGAAATTGGGAGCGATGTAGAAGTTGGGCACATAGGTGCTCTCTACATCGCCACCTGCCGTTATTGAGGTAGCTGTAAACTTGGGATTGGTAGTGTTGTAGTCACCCGTCATCGAAGAGATCTTCTTGCCCACATAATTTGTTGGGTTATCTACTTTCACCATGATCCAGTTGCTCTGGTCATAAGCGGTCTGCTCCTTGCGGTTTTCAGCGCCAGCGTAAGTTGCATCAACTAAGTAAGTCTTATAATTGTTGCTGTTGCTCGTCTTCTCGATTGAGTTGCCGTTGCCGTCCTTCACAATGAGGTACTGGTTGTCGCCGGCCGTCACCGTGGTCACACCCTCCAAGTCTTTACCAGCGATGGTCACGCCAGTGGTGGCAGTGTTAAGTTTAACGACCTCGGCCAGGGTCTTGGTATTGCTGGGTTTATCAAAGTAAACATCGGCAGTAGTGTAGTTCAGATAAGCACGGTTGGCAGCCATTTTGCCAGAGCCCGAGATGAAGGCGAGTTTACCGTCCTTCACACCGAGAGTTCTGTTTGAGCCCACATCCTTCTTGTTGTCCATGTAGACACCAGTAAGCAGATTTTTGGTTAACTGATTGCTGGAGTTGCCCACCACATGGTTGCCTGTGGGGACAAGCTTATTATTGGCAGCATCTTTAGAGCTGAGCTTGAGCAACACTGGGGTCTCGGCAGAAACCGTTTCTCCCGGTTTATACAACAATGTTGGTTCAACAACCTTCACGCCATTATTATCGGTGATGTTGTCACTGGTCACTGTGTAGGCGCCGAGCACACCGCCATCGCTAGGTATCGTGTAGGGGAAGGCAGTGGTGAGCGTTGCCCAATAGTTGCCTTCGGCATCGGCAGTTTCAACGTCTGGCTTTACATAGAAATACTCAACAGGCTCAACTACCCATTGATATTCTTCAGCAGTGTCCTTTGGCTTGTCAAGAGATAGGCCGAACGTACCATTGTCATAAAAATATGCAGTATAATCAGTTAATGTTTGACCTAACTTTACTGCTGTTACTTTAGGATTGAGTGATATTTGGTAGTTGCCATTACTAAGTTTGGTGAAGATTGCATAACAATCGGTAAAAGTAACATCTCCAGCATTGTCACCATGATATTTTCCCGTGGCTAACGTTGACAAAGATGTTCCTTCACAACCCACATCATACTTGTTCCCATTTTGGGTCAAATATAGAATGCAACTTACATTATCGGCATCGCTTTGCATCTTTAAGTCCTTGGATATATAATTGTCACTAAGTTCTTTGAAGACAGCATTCATTTTTACCAAGGACAAAAGTGCACCTCCATTATGTGCGATGATGGTTTGATAATCTACCTTAATATCATTGACGACGTTGATATAGTTCCCAGTTTTCTTGTTCTTTATCCTGAAAAATCCATCTCTCAGACCTTCTAGTTTTGTATCAGATGGAACGAAATTGGCAACATAATTTGAAACAGAGTTTTTATTATCAATACCTGGAACAGTTTGATAACACTCTGGCGAAGTACTTAATTGTTTCCCATTTAAAGTCCAATTATTGAACTTATATCCTTCTGCTGGTTGTGCATACAAATAGACACTATGCTCGGTTGTTCCATTATCGTCTGAATCCCAGTCCAAAGTAGTAGGATTTTTGGTATAACCATCATAGTCTCTCTTACTTTCCTCTTTGGAGCTCGTCGAAGCATAAACTTTACCCTCGCCTGTTCCAACAGTGGCCTTTGCCTTGTAGTAATATGTTGAGGAACCACCTGCCCAAAGGAGTTGAGGCGTGCCAAGCAGGATGAGAAGCAAAATTAGAAATTTTGTTTTCATTATTTAATTGTAAATTTAAGTATTTAAATCTATCATTTATCTATCGTTTTATCAATATAAGAAAAAGCCCCGAGGGCACGCTGCAGTGCAGGGTGCGACAACGGGGCTTTTTAGGGTCGATACTACAAGTAGTGCATCTTGATTGTGCAGGGGTACAAGTTTATCGCTGTATATACTTGCGGCCCTTGCTGATCACCAATCCCTTGTAGTCGCTGCCTACGCGCTGGCCAGCCACATTGTAGCGTGGAGCGTTAGGATCAAGCTCGGTGTCTACGTTCAAGTCGTCGACACTGGTCACAATCACGTCGCCGCTCTTGAAGTATACGGGCGTCTGTTCGTCGGTGCCAAGCACAACAAACGGCTTGTTGGCAGGAACATTGTTGGTGGCACTGCTAGCGTCGTCGCCGGCTGGGCTGGTAAACTTGAACTGATAGTAGCTATAGGTGTCTTCAGTGTCGCAGGCAAAGAAATAGAGGTCCTTGCCTTGAGCACCAGTGCCCCACTTGTCGTCGATGTTCTGGTTCTTGACGCTCGAGAGCAGGCCCGAGTCCGAAGAATTGTCCACATTGTGCTTGCCACCCAGGAAGGTGCCTTGCACAAGGTCGGTAGCGCTCACGGTGTTGCGAGCGTCGGTGAGCACAGGCACGAGTGCCAGGGTGCTGTCGGTAGCCGAGTTCACGTTGTACTCAACGATGCAAGGCGTAGCGGCAGGCACCACCTGGCCCTTATCTATGGTGTTGAGGTCGACGTAGCGTATCTCCTTGGTGCGGGCTGCATTGTTGCGACCCTTTGCCATGTGGATGTTGCCATAGGCATCGATGGTAACAGTGCCCGATTGAACGGCCGTGGACCCAATGGTATATACCTTAACCACATTGTCGCCAACGGCCTTGAACGGGAAGTCGAGGTAGGTGGCAGCATAGTAGCGGCGATCCTGAATGCCCTCGCGAGTGTCGTTGGGGTTAGGATAAGCATCGGTACGGGGGCGAGCCACCGGCTCGACAGCGAAGTAGTTGGCGCCAGTCTCGTCGACGGGCTCGAGCGTCCACTGAGCGTGATCGCCGGCATTGGCCAGGTCGTTGTAGAGCGAGCCACCCAGCAAAGAGTTGCCACGCAGGCCGTCGTTGGCAAAGCCAAAGCTGGCGTTGCCGCTATACACGCGATCGCCCTTTGCGTCTTGGTTGTCACCCTCGATGAGGTAATAAGGCGTGTTGTAGTGCAGCATGTTGATATAGGCGCTCAGGCTGGAACCCACACCCATAGCCTTGCAAGCATTCACAAACTGGAGTTTGAGCCAGTCGAAGATGATCTGATCATCGCTCAAGATTGTGGAATAAGAGAGCGTCCAGGGATCGGCATCGGTACCGCTGCCCTTGAGCGAGCCATCGGCATTCTTTTCGCACAAGAGTTTCAAATGGCGCTCGCCGCCATCAGAGTTGTACCACGAGTTGATTGTTTCGTCGTCGGTTTCAGTGAATTTCTCACCCTTGAAGCCCACCCGACTTAATAAAACAGAATGATAGTTGAAGAATGCGCGAGTGGCAGGAATCACGACGTTGTCGACACCAGTCTTGTTGGCATTATAGAAGTCAGAGATAGGCTTCATCGAGGGCACCATAGAGCGCACCAGATAGGTGTTGGTCTTGCCTGTCACAGGGATGAGGTAAACCTGGAACTTGAGCTCAGGCAGATAGTTGGCGTTGAAATCGGCCATGAGTTTGTCGAAGGTATCCTGATCACCGTCGTGATCCACAGCGTATTGCCTGATGTGCCCATCGGCAATTAAAGCACCTGCCGAGAGCAGATAGCGGGCAAAGCCCACATAGCCGTTGTAGGCACTCCTGAGCGTGCTCAAGTCGAGAGCAAGCTCGCCAAACGTCTTTTTCAGCCCGGCGATGGAGTCTTCGGTTCCGCCCATCACGTCGAGACCCTGGCTGCGCACGTTAAGCAACTCATAGGCAGGCACCGTCTTACCCTCTACATAGGGAGAAGAGATGGCAGTGCTCTCGGGCTTCAGGTTGATGTAGAGGATGGTGCCAGGCTTGGTGTGCTTGGTGGCATCGGTGGCAGTCACGTCGGCAGTGGCGCGGCCTCGCACCTCCACATACTTCTGCTCGCCGTAGCCGCCCACGTTCCTCACGCGGAAGTAGCCCTCGAGCGGGTTGGTCTCGCTGTATTGCGTAGCGTCGACGTCGGCAAGCATCCACTCGGTGGCGCGGTCGCTGGCGTCGGTCGTGAACTCAAAGGTCTTGTAGGTTGCCTCGGCCGAGAGGTAATAGGTCTTGCCGGCTTCCCACTTGTCGCGGTTCTGGCGCCACAGCTTCTTCAGGTTGGCGTCGGTCTGGAGGTTGGTGTCGGCAAAGTACTGGTCGATTTGCTCCTTGGCGAAGTCAATGAAGGTAGCGCTGTCGTCGCCCTTATACATCTGGATAGCCAGGTCGAGGGCGGCAGGCACCTTGGGCACGTCGACACGCAGCGAGACGCTGCCGTTGCCGTTGTCGATGAGCTTCATGTAGGCATAGTGCTTGGCGCAGAGGTCGAAGGCGGTCTTCACATCGGCCCGCAGCTGTGCGGCAGTGATGGTGTCGATGGGCAGCTCGTCGGTCGACTTCGACTTAAGCATGCCGTTGACCAGCGAGGCCATCTTTGTATAAGCGTCTATACCCTGGAGCTTCTTGTCGACAATGCCGTTGGCCTTGGTCATGCCCTTGTAGATGTAGGCTACCACGTCGCGGCCCTGGTTGGAGAGCTCGGTGATGCGGTAGGTGTTGGCATCGCTGCGGTCGTAGCGGCCGAAGTCGACATTGATGGCGGCGTTGGCCTTGTATTCGTCGGTCTTGATCTCGTCGGCGGTGAGCTCGGGCTCAGCGTCGTATTTTCCCTTCACGTTCACATAGTACTGCGTCTTGCGATTCTTGATGTTCTTCACACCAGGAGTGAGTCCGTCGGGCGTGGTCTCGATTTCCTCGAGGGTCCACAGGCCGCTAGCCGTGGGCGTGGTCGAGTAGTCGAAGGTGTTGTTGTCGGCCTGATAGGTCAGGTAGTAGGTCGTGCCGGGCTGTATCGAGTCGAGATACTTGCGCACGAGTGCCTTGAGGTTGGCGTCGGTCTGGTGCTCCTTGAGATACTTGAGCACGTGCTGCTTGGCCCAGTCCCACACGTCGGTGCACTTGTGGCCCGCGATCACCTCGTTGCCCACGACCAGGTAGTTGCCGGCAGCTTGCACGGTGTAGGGGATGGCGGGCACGGTAGCCTTGGCACGCACATACCACTTGCCGCCGAAGTTGCCTTGTGGCACGAGGGTCATGTAGGCATAGTCGTCGGTGTAGATCTTGCAGATGCTGTCGGCCATGTCGTCGAGAGCTTGCTGCTTGGGGCCCTTGTCGTCGCCAGTGCCCAGCTTCTTGTCGATCTTGGCCTGAGTGAATTGCGACACGATGTTGCAGGCTTTAGCAACATAGTCGTAGACCTCGATGGTGGAGCCATCCTTGGGGTTGGTGCCGGTGAGCGAATACACGTGGTAGCCTGGGCCGTCCTTGTAGCCAATGCCAATGCCCACCTGCGAGGCATCGTCCTTGCTGGCGGCATCGGGCTTGGCGTAGTACTTGCCCTTGATCGACACATAGGTGCCGGCGGGCGACTTCACATAGTAGGTGCCCGACATGGGAGCGTCGCCGGTAGCAGCAGCGGTCTCGCTGTTGTCGGCCTTGTTGGCGATCTCAACGAGCGACCACTTGGTGGCTGCGTCGCTGGCATCGCTGGTAAACTCGAAGGTCTTGTACTGCGACTCGGCCGAGAGGTAATAGTTGGTGCCGTCGGCCCACTTGTCGCGGTTCTGCTTCCACAGCTTCTTCAGGTTGGCATCGGTCTGGAGATTAGGATCGGCAAAGTACTGGTCGATTTGATCCTTGGCAAACGCGAGGAAGGTGGCGTTGTTTTTGCCCGTGTACATCTGGATAGCCACGTCGAGGGCAGCAGGCACCTTGGGCACGTCGACACGCAGCGAGACGCTGCCGTCGCCGTTGTCGATGAGGTTCATATAGGCATAGTGCTTGGCGCAGAGGTCGAAGGCGGTCTTCACATCGGCCTGCAGCTGACTGGCAGTGATGGTGTCGATGGGCAGCTCGTCGGTCGACTTCGACTTAAGCATGCCGTTGACCAGCGAGGCCATCTTTGTATAAGCGTCTATACCCTGGAGCTTCTTGTCGACGATGCCATAGGCCTTTTCCATACCTTTCTGAATGTAGCTCACCACGTCGCGGCCCTGGTTGGAGAGCTCGGTGATGCGGTAGAAGTTGCCGAGGTTGCGGCTGTAGCGGCCAAATTGCACATTGATGGCGGCGTTGGCCTTGAGGGCGTCGCTGTCTTCAATCTGGTCCTCGGTGAGTTCGGGTTCAGCGTCATATTTGCCCTTCACGTTCACAAAGAGCTTGGTGGCGTTGTTCTGCACATAGTTCACGCCCGGGGTGAGGGCGTCGGGGGCAGTCTTGACGGGCTCGAGGGTCCACACGCCATCGTCGGTAGCGGCAGTGGCGTAGCCAAAGGTGTTGTTGTCGGCCTCATAGGTGAGGTAGTAGGTCGTGCCGGGGGTCACCTGGTCGAGATACTCGCGCACGAGTGCCTTGAGGCTGGCGTCGGTCTGGTGCTCCTTGAGATACTTGAGCACGTGCTGCTTGGCCCAGTCCCACACGTCGGTGCACTTGTGGCCCGCGATCACCTCGTTGCCCACGACCAGGTAGTTGCCGGCAGCTTGCACGGTGTAGGGGATGGCGGGCACGGTAGCCTTGGCACGCACATACCACTTGCCGCCGAAGTTGCCTTGTGGCACGAGGGTCATGTAGGCATAGTCGTCGGTGTAGATCTTGCAGATGCTGTCGGCCATGTCGTCGAGGGCTTGTTGCTTAGCGCCCTTGCCGTTAGAGCCCAGATAATTGTCGATCTTGGTCTGAGCGAACTGCGAAACGATGTTGCAGGCTTTGGCAACATAGTCGTAGACCTCGATGGTAGAGCCATCCTTGGGATTGGTTCCGGTGAGGGAATACACATGATAGCCGTCACCGTCCTTGTAGCCAATGCCAATGCCCACCTGCGAGGCATCGGCTTTGCTGGCGGCATCGGGCTTTGCATAGTACTTACCCTTGATCGACACATAGGTTCCCCCAGGTGACTTGATGAGGTAGGTACCCGATTGCGGGGCTTGCGCCCACGCGCCAAGGGCTGTGACCAGCGCCATGACGCACGCAAAAAGATGTAACTGCAATTTCATAATTAAACTTGTTTTTAATAGATCTTATTTTTTATAAATCAGTGTTTTAGTTCCAATCATCCGGTCAATACCTGCGCACCCCCTGCACATCGTGCCGCCCCCACACGCAGTGGGAGCGCACGGCACAAGCGGTGCCCCGGCGCACTGGTGCTAAGCGGCTCGCCCGCAACACCCATCAACATGATAGTCGCATCTTGCCGCCAACGCCGTTGAGCGGCAAAACACACATTTCAAGGTCGCAAGGTTCATGCCTCAATCCTCCTCCTCAAAATGGTTATTGTCAGAATCGAATCAAAAGCAGGTCCAAGCCAGTGTTATCGATTTTGCAAAAATAGGTTTATTTTTCAATATATGCAAGTAAATTTTTATATTTTTTTTCGCCATTTCTCAACCATTTCCCACTGAAAATAATGGTTTTGCGCAACCCCCAGCTCCCTTACCCCCAGCATATTGCCACCAAGCTCCCCGCAGCAGCAATGATTAAAGTTGGCGAAACCGAAACACTTCGTGGCGCCCCACGGCGACTACTGGCATGGCCCATGCGACAGCTGCTGGCAACATCCTGCGACTGCGGCACGGGGCTGGCTACACCTTTTTATAAAAAGTGTGACAGGGGTGTGACGGGATGTTGCTAAGATTTAACCGAAAGCGGTAGCTGGGTAAAAGACTAAAAATCAGGGTGAATAGAGCACTTTAACAAAGGTAAAGGAGAAAATTAACATTAAAATAGGGCCAAAAATTATGTAAATAATAATTAATATCATTAATTTTGTTAGGTTTGAAAGCTAGAATATCATTAAACGAAACTTTACAGAAACCGAACTGATATATACATATACATTAATATATAAACTAAACAAAAAATCGATTGTATGAGATTAAGACAAGTCCTAAGAACCGCATGGTTGCTTGCCCTGCTTGTGATGACAACGGCATTGTCGGCACAGACGAGAGTGACGGGCACCGTGTATGAATCCGACGGCAAAACGCCCATGATAGGCGCGACCGTGATGGAGAAAGGCACCAAGAACGGAACCAGCACCGACGTTGACGGTCACTTCTCGCTCAAGGTGAGCAGCAAGAGTCCTGTGCTTGTGATCAACTCGGTGGGCTACAAGAGCCAAGAGGTGAAGCCCAACGGAGGCACAGTGACAGTGAAGCTCGAGGAATCGAGCACAATGCTTAACGACGTGGTCGTGACGGCCCTGGGTATCACCCGCGAGCAGAAGTCGCTGGGCTATGCCGTGGCCAAAGTCGACAACCAAGAATTAACCAAGACGCAAAGCGGCAACTGGCTGAACTCGCTGAGCGGCAAGGTGGCCGGCCTGAGCATGACCGGCGCCAGCAGCGGCCCAACGGGCACCATGCGCGTGGTGCTGCGTGGCGACCAGTCGCTCAACTACGGAGCCAACGAGGCCCTGTTTGTGGTCGATGGCGTGCCCATCACCAGCGAGGGCACCGCATCGGGCAGCGGCTCGAGCTACAGCAACACCGACGCCCCTGTCGACTTTGGTAACGCCGCCAGCGATATCAACCCCGAGGACATTGAGAGCGTGAGTGTGCTGAAGGGCCCGGCAGCAACGGCACTATATGGCAGCCGCGCCGCCAATGGCGCCATCATCATCACCACCAAGAGCGGCCGCACGAGGAAAGGTGTGGGCGTGAGCATCAATAGCTCGGTAGTGTGGGAGAAGGCCGGATATTTCCCCGACTTCCAGACGACCTACGGCCCTGGCAGTGACCTGGGCTACACGCAATTCAGCATGTGGAATGTGGATGCCGACCATGCCACCGACGGCGTGGCACAATCGCGCCACTACAGCCGCTACGGATTTGGCGAGAAATACGACGCCAGCCAGATGCGCTACCTCTATCAGAGCTACGACTGGGACACCGGCATGTATACCAAGATGCCCTGGGTGTATCAGGACGACTGGTACACGGGCATGTTCCGCACCGGAACGACGTGGAACAACACCATCACCATCGACGGCAGCAACGGCAAGGGCAGCAACGCCCGCCTGAGCGTGACCGACACCCACAACGACTGGATTCTGCCCAACACCGGCTACCAGAAGCAGACGGTGAACTTCTCGGGCACCACCCAGCTCAACAAGTGGATCAAGCTCAACGCCAAGGCCACCTATACCCGCAAGCAGAGCGACAACATGCCTGTGATGGGCTACGGAGCCTACAACCCCCTGTATCTGCTGGCCTGGGGCTTCTCGTGCAATCCCATCCAGGTGTATAAGGACGAGTACTTCAAGGGCCGCTACACCCAGGAGAATGTGGAGAACGGCATGATTGTGAACCCTGCCACCTACTACAACCCCTACCGCGCCCTCTATGAGGAGCTCAACAGCAACGAGAAGAACCGTATATACGGCAACGTGTCGGTCAACATCAAGCTGCCAGTGAAGGGCCTGACCCTCGACCTGCGCACGGGCATCGACATGGACGACGAGTTCCGCCAGCTGCAGCGCCCCTACTACTCGCCTGGCCACACCCGCGGCTACTACCGCGAGCAGACGATACGCGACTATGAGTACAACCACGACTTCCTGCTGCGCTATATCAACAACTCGTGGGTGAACAAGCGACTGGGCTTCAACGTGGCCTTTGGCGGCAACGCCATGACCCGCAAGTGGTACCGCAGCTACATCACCCTCTCGGAGCTGGGCGAGCAAGGCGTGTATAACGCCAACAACACCCCCATCGGCGTGAACCCCACCCCCTACAACTACCACGCCAAGAAGATCGTGAACAGCTTCTATGGCTTCGTCTCGCTCAGCTGGGACGACACCTACTACCTCGACATCACCGGCCGCAACGACTGGTCGAGCACCCTGGCACGCGGCAACTGGTCGTACTTCTACCCCAGCGTGAGCGCCAGCATCCTGCTCGACAAGGCACTGAAGCTGAAGGACAAAGCCTGGTGGATCGACATGCTCAAGCTGCGCCTCTCGTGGGCCAACGTGGGTAACGACACCAGCCCCTATACCCTCAACGACACCTACTCGCGCAGCGCCACCTATCCCGGCGGCTACAGCCTGCCAGGCTCGATGGCCAACCGCCTGATCAAGCCCGAGAACGTGGAGAGCTGGGAGCTGGGTCTGGAGTCGATGATGTTTAAGAACCGCTTTGGCTTCGACATCGCATTCTACAACTCCAGCACCACCGACCAGATTATCTCGGCAGCCACCGACCCCATCATAGGCGCATCATCGCGCCTGGTCAACGCCGGCGAGATCAGGAACCGAGGCATCGAGATCTCGACCCACATCGTGCCCGTGCGCACCAGCAAGGTAGAGTGGAGCATGGACCTGAACTGGAGCCGCAACTGGAACAAGCTGGTGAAATACAGCGACGGTTGGGATCCTGAGACCCCGCTGCAACTGGCCACCACCGGCACCACCATAGGCAACCGCGTATACATCTACTCCTATGTGGGCCATGAGATGAACGTGATATACGGCAAGGGCTACCAGCGCGCTCCCGAAGGCGCCACCTATACCGACGAAAACGGCGAGACCCACGACTGCTCGGGCGCCATACTGGTGAACGCAAAGAACGGCTACCCGCTGCTCGACAACGTGGCCAACCGCAAGATAGGCCGCGTGAACCCACTGTGGCGCGGCGGCATGACGCAGACTGTGAAATTCTATGACTTCACCTTCAGCGCCACCTTCAGCGCACAGTATGGCGGCCACGCCTTCTCGGTGACCAACTTCGCCCTGGGCTACCAAGGCAAGCTCAAGAGCACCCTGCCCGGACGCCAGGACGGCCTCGTGCTCGACGGTGTGAACGCCGTGACCGGTGCCGACGGCACAGTGACCTACACCAAGAACACCACCGTGACCGAGAACATCGAGACCTACTACAACTCCTACAAGTTTGTGCGCGACAACACCGAGGAGAACACCTTCTCGACCAACTTCTTCAAGTGCAAGGAGATGCGCCTCGACTATGCCCTGCCCAAGAAGCTCTGCGCCAAGACGCGCGTGCTGCAAGGCGCCAGCCTGGGCTTCTACATGACCAACGTGTTCTGCATCACCCACTGGCCGCAATACGACCCCGAAGTGGGCTCACTCAACGGCTCCTACGTGACCAGCGGTATCGAGGCCATGTCGTTCCCAATGACACGCAGCTATGGCCTGAACGTGAAATTAAGCTTCTAAAATGTGTATCACAAAATATCAACACGAATAGAAATGAAAAATAAAATATTATATCTGGGTCTGGCCGCAGTGCTCGCAACATCGATGGTATCGTGTACCAACGACTTTGAGAATACCAACACCGACCCCAACAACATGAATGTGGGCGACCTGCACAACCCCTACGAGATGTTTGAGCCCCTGTTCTACGGCATGACTCGCACCTGCTGGACCTATTACAGCTGGTTCTGGAACGACGAGCTGGCACAGTACACCGTCTTCAGCGGGGGCACCACCCGCGAGGAGAACCGCTACAAGATAGGCGAGGCCAACTTCTCGAGCGTGTGGAACACCTATTGCAGCTATGGCAACAACTGCCAGCACATGATCGACATGGCAGTGAAATACGACGTGCCGGCAGCACAGGCTGTGGGCATGACCCTGAAGGTGCTCATCATGAGCAACCTGACCGACATGTATGGCGACATCCCCTATAAGCAGGCCTTCCAGGCCCGCAGCGAGAACGCTATCGTGGAGCCTGAATTTGAGTCGCAAAAGCAAGTATATGAAGACATGCTTGCCGACCTCGACTCGGCCAACAACCTCTATGCAGCCTACATCAAGAAGAACTCGTCGAACATCGACGCCGACTTCTCGACCATGGACCAGATGTATGGCGGCGACATGACCAAGTGGCGCAAATTCAACAACACCCTGATGATGCGCCTGCTGTGCCGCGTGAGCGGACGCAGCGAGATGAACGCCGGCGAGCGCGTGCAAAACATGCTCGACCACTCGACCAAGTACCCCATCTTCACCAGCAACAGCGACAACGCCGTGGTCAACCTCACGGGCAACGACCCCTACCAGAGCTACTTCCACAACATGCTGAAGTCAAACTTCACCTCAAGCAGCTATCATGCAGCCGAGGAGGTGATCAAGCTCATGGTCTACGTCGACTCGGTGGGCATCCAGTCCTACTTCGACCCACGACTGCCCATCTGGTTTGTTGAGGGTAGCAACGGCTGGGCAGGCGCCATAAGCGGCGGCACGCCATCGGAGCGCGCCCAGAGCGGCAACGATGCAGCCCAGCTCAACTACGAGGTGTTTGTGCGCGACGCAGCGCCCATCAACATCATGGACTACGCCGAGGAGCAATTCATCCTGGCCGAGATGGCCCTCAAGGGTGAGATAAGCGGCGGCGAGCAGGCAGCCAAGCAGTACTACGAGGCCGGCGTGACCGCCTCGATGCAGAAGTGGGCACCCTGGGGCGCATTCAGCACCACGCCACGCTACATCACCGACGACGACATAGCCACCTATCTGGCATCGCCGCTGGGCAGCTGGGACCACTATGCCAACAAGGAGCAAGCCATAGGCGAGCAAAAGTATCTGGCCCTGTTCTGGACGGGCATGGAAGCCTTCCACGAGATACGCCGCACGGGCTATCCCGAGCTCACGATAGGCAACGGCACCGACTACAACGACTACCAGTATCCACAACGTTTTGCCTACAGCAACACTACCCTGGCCAACAATGCGGCCCAAGTGCAAGCCGCACTCTCCCGCATGGGCGGCGACAACTCAATGAAGACTCCCGTGTGGTGGAGCAAGCAAGCCATCACCGGCAAATTATTATTCACTTACACTGCGCATTAATTTAGATTATGAAACACTATATCAAAAGCGTGCTGCTCGCAGCCATGGCCGTTGTGGCAGCACTGGGACTCACGGCTTGCAGCGACGACGACAACGACTCGGGCGAAGCCTACTTCACCGTCTACGACGGCAGTGAGGCAATAGATTCCTACACATTTGACTACACCGAAGCCGACACCACCTCGTGGACCCGCGCCAAGACCCTTGTGGTGCGCAGCAACCGCTCGTGGCGCCTGGAGGCACAAAGCGAGAACGGCTGGGTGCGCGTGTTCCCCAGCGAGGGCGAGGGCGACGGCCTGATACGCCTCTCGCGCGTGGAGAACAAGAAACCCGACACCCGCTCAATCACCTTCAAGATTTACCTCAACGGCAGCGAGTCGGGCAAGACGTTCACCATCAACCAATCGGGCGCTGAGCCCTACCTGAAGGGCTCGGCCACCTCGTTCACCATCGCCCGAACGGGCGGCGAGAACCAGTTTACCGTCAACACCAATGTGCCCTATGAGTACTCAATCAAGGGCAACAACAGCGGCTGGCTCACTGTGACCCGCAGCGCAACCGACGAGAATGTGCTGCTGCTCACCGCCGGCGAGAACCTCTCGGGCGCCGACCGCACCGACACCCTGCACCTGCAAGGCACCGGCAACTACAGCAACCTCACGCTCGACATCCCTGTGACCCAGTTGAGCACCATCTTCTTCGACAACTTCGCCTGGATGGGTATCAACAACGTTGACGTCCGCGCCGGCCTCTCGATACTGGGATGGGTCACCACAGGCGAGTCGGGGTCCCGCTTCGACAAGTGGACCGCCGACGAGCTGGCCCATGGCTGGGAGAGCCGCAGCAACTATTGCTACATGCGTCCCGGCTTCCTGAAACTGGGCAAGACCAATGCAGGCGGCGACCTCGTGTCGCCCAAGATTGCTGATATCACCGGCACCATGGACATCACCGTGGGCTTCCAGGCTGTGGGCTACTCCTCGGCCAAGGGCGCCCTCGACGACAAGGCGCTCTATGTGGGTATCATAGGCCCCGGCAAGATTGTGGGCGCCAAGGGTGCAGGCACCATCGACCTGAACCAGAGTTGTGCCTACGTTGACGAGGACAAGACCACACCGCTCAACCTCACCGGCTGCGTGTGCATCACACTCACCCGCGACAACAACTTCAACCCCACCACCGACCCCGACGGCCTGCTGATATGGGGCAAGGATGTGACCAAATACCGCGTGATGGTGAAAGGTGCCACGAGCGACACGCGAGTGGTGTTTGTGGGTGGAGCCTATGGCGACGCTCTCAAGACTGTGGGCCAGGGCAAGAACCGCATCTTCCTCGACAACTTCACCATCTCGGGTGGCCTTGCTGAGTGATGCCGCTAGCCTCACATCCACTGCTGTGAAGGCGAAAAGAACCAAGAACATTTAAATTTTCATAAACTGGCAAAGACACGCACTGTTGTGCCTTTGCCAGTTTCTCAATAAGACGTAAATTTGTAATAGAGATTAAAGAAAAAATTTGCTACAATATGAAAAAAACGATTTTATGCTTCGTGCTTATGACATTGCTTAGTGCAGGCGCAGCCGTTGCGCAAACCAAGGTGGTGGCCCACCGCGGCTATTGGAAAACCGAGGGCGTGAAGGGTCCCGACGACGCCACCGTGTCGTCGCAAAACTCAATCAACTCCCAAAACGGCGCCGCCCAAATCGGCGCCTACGGCTCGGAATTCGACATCTGGTCGACTACCGACGGCGAGCTCTTTGTGAACCACGACGGCGTGCTCAACGGCGTGACCATACAGACCTCGAAGGCTGCCGATGTGAAAAACCTGAAGCTGCCCGACGGCGAGTACATCTCTACCCTCGACCAGTATCTCAAGAACTTCACCAAGCACCCCAATCTGGAAGTGGTGCTCGAGGTGAAAGAGCACAAAAACAAGCTGCAAGAGGATGCCGCTGTGAAGAAAGCCATCAAGCTCGTCAACAAGTATGGCCTCTCGAAGCGCACCACCTGGATCACCTTCTCGCTCAACGCCATGCTCGACATGCTCAAGTGGCTGCCCCAGGGCACGCCCATCTACTACCTCGACGGCGAGCTCAGCCCCAAAACGCTCAAGAAGATAGGCGCTGCCGGCCTCGACTACCAGCTCAAGGTGATGAAGAAACACCCCGAGTGGTTTAAGGCCGCTCACGACCTGGGTCTGAAGGTGAACGTGTGGACCGTCAACAAGAAGGAAGACATGCAGTGGTGCATCGACAATGGCGCCGATTTCATCACCACCAACGAGCCTGTCACCTGCCTGCAACTGGTGAAAGCTAACTAAAAAGAAGAATTGCCTCCTCAAGGCATCACATCAACGACCGGGCACATGAAGCGCTAAGCCACATGTGCCCGGTCGTTAATTTTCGGCCTCGCAGGCAATTGTCATATTCGGCCTCGCAGGCAATCGCGTGCCGCTTGCCCAGTGCTACTCGGCGATGATGATGTCGATGCCCAGGTCTTGCAGACGCTTCACGTCCTTGGGGTTCACGTTTTTGTCGGTGATAACGAGGTCGATGTCGTCGAGGTCGCCAATCTTGGCAAAGCCGCGGCGGCCAAACTTGGTGCTGTCGGCCAGTACGATAGTCTTCTGTGCCGCCTTGATCATGAGCTGGTTGAGCTCGGCCTCGCGCAAGTCGGTAGTGGAGAAGCCAAAGTCGAAGTCGATGCCGTCGACGCCAATGAAGAACTTGGAAAATGAGCAATCCTTCAATATCATGCCGCTATACTTGCCCACCACCGAGAGGGAGCTGTGACGCAACTGGCCACCCAGCTGGATGATGTCGATATTCTCGTTTTGGGCCAGAATCTCGCTCGCCTGCAGCGAGGCGCTCACCACCGTGAGGCGGTGCAGGGGCACGATGTTGCGAGCCAGGGCATGCACTGTGGTGCCCGAGCCTATGCATATCGAGTCGTCGGCAGTGATGAGCTTGGCTGCCTCGCGGCCTATCGCATTTTTCTCCTCGGGAGCAAGTTTCTCCTTCTCATTGACCGAGCGGTTGCTGGCAAAGGGATTGAGCATGATGGCACGTCCGTGGCTGCGATACAGCTTGTTGGCCTTCTCAAGCTCGGTGAGGTCCTTGCGCACGGTCACCGACGAGACGCCGAGCATATCGGCCAGCTCGGTTACTTGCACCGAGCCTTTTTTTAATAGAGCATTTAAAATGAGCTCCTGTCGTTTATCTTTAATCATCTTGAAATGGTGCAAAATTCAGGTTTGGTGATACAAAGTTATAAAATTTGGCGATAAATATCAATTTGAAACCGAATATTTCCGAAAAAAAACTTGGTACTTTTTAAAATTGTAACTACATTTGTTGCGAACAAAAGTAAAAGCGTTTCAAAGCAAAAAAGGAAAAAACATTTTTTGTTTCAAAACACCTGCAAAGGAAGACTATACAAAAATACTGATTATATCTCGCCACATAAACGTAAAGTAATGGACAACGAATTGAAAAATCATTATGACGTCATTATCATTGGCGGCGGCATCACGGGAGCCGGCACAGCGCGCGACTGCGCGATGCGAGGCTTGAGTGTGCTGCTCGTCGAGCGCTATGACTTCACCAATGGAGCTACAGGCCGCAATCACGGCTTGCTGCACAGCGGGGCGCGCTATGCTGTAACCGACCAGGAGTCGGCATCGGAGTGCATCAAGGAGAACATGACCTTGCGCAAGATCGCACGTCATTGCGTTGATGAGACCGATGGCTTGTTTATCACGCTACCCGAAGATGACTTGAACTACCAGGCCACATTTGTTGAGGCCTGCCACAAGGCCGGCATACGTGCCGACATTATTGACCCCGAAGAAGCCAAAATTCTTGAGCCCGCAGTCAACCCCACGCTCACGGGAGCAGTGAGGGTGCCCGACGCCTCGATCGACCCGTTCCGCCTCACCATAGCCAACGTGGTCGACGCCCGCCTGCATGG
Source organism: uncultured Prevotellaceae bacterium (assembly GCA_900314215.1). Classification (GTDB taxonomy): domain Bacteria; phylum Bacteroidota; class Bacteroidia; order Bacteroidales; family Muribaculaceae; genus Sodaliphilus. The sequence continues at coordinate 10,593 of OMUK01000040.1, read as the reverse complement.
CGCCCAGATGCTCACCTATCACGAGGTGACCAGCCTGATCATCAATCAGGGCCGTGTAGAGGGTGTGAAGCTGCGCGACAACCACACCGGAGAAGAGAAAGAGGCTCACGCCAGCCTGGTGATCAATGCCGCCGGAATATGGGGCACGCTCATCGCCAAGATGGCCGGGGTGACTGTGAATATGTTTCCTGCCAAGGGAGCGCTGCTCATCTTTGGCCACCGCGTCAACAACATGGTGATAAACCGCTGCCGCAAGCCTGCCAACGCCGACATCCTGGTGCCCGACGACACCGTGTGCGTGATAGGCACCACGAGCGACCGCGTGCCCATTGAGGAGTGCGACCACATGCCCGTGACCGACGAGGAGGTTGAGGTGCTCATCAGCGAGGGCGAGAAGCTCGCCCCATCGCTGGCCACCACCCGCATCCTGCGCGCCTATGCCGGCGTGCGACCGCTGGTGGCAAGCGACAACGACCCATCGGGCCGCAGCATAAGCCGCGGCATCGTGTGCCTCGACCACGAGACGCGCGACGGCCTGGCTGGCTTCATCACCATCACCGGCGGCAAGATGATGACTTACCGCATGATGGCCGAGGTGGCTACCGACCTGGCTTGCAAGAAGCTCAACATCGACAAGCACTGCGAGACCGCCACTACCCCGCTCCCCGGCTCGGAAGAGAAGAAGAGCGAGGAGACCCTGAAGACCTACAGCTTTGCCCAGAAGGCCGCCGACGGCCGCCACGGCACCTATACCAAGGAGATCAAGGAAGACGACATCGTCGACGACGCCCTTGTGTGCGAGTGCGAGGAAGTGAGCGTGGGCGAGGTGAAATATGCAGTCGACAACCTGCATGTGCACAACCTGCTCAACCTGCGCCGCCGCACCCGCGTGGGCATGGGCACCTGCCAAGGCGAGCTGTGCTCGTGCCGCGCCGCCAACCTGCTGTGCCAGAGCGAGAGTGCCGACAAGGAGGCTGCCGACCTTGCACGCTTTGTCGACGAGCGCTGGAAAGGCATGAAGCCTGTGGCTTGGGGCGACACCCTCAACGAGGCTCAACTCACCGCTACGATTTATGAAGATTTACTTGGCTTAGACAAGGTAGCCAGCAAGGAAGGAGGCATGGAATGAAATTCAACACCATTATAATAGGAGGAGGCCTCGCCGGTCTCACTGCAGGACTGGCGCTACTCAAGGCCGGGCAGAAGGTTGCCCTCGTGAGCGACGGACAGAGCGCTCTGCACTTTGCCTCCGACAGTTTCGACCTGCTGGGCTATGACGCCCAAGGCCAGGCAGTGACCAATCCACTCGAGGCTATCGCCGGGCTCGACGCCACCCACCCCTATAGCAAGGTGGCCGACGTGGCCGGCACAGCCGCACAGGCTCAGCAATTGCTGGCCGAGGCCGGCGTGAAGACCACTGGCGAGGCCAAGGCCAACCACTACCGCCTCACCCCGATAGGCGTGGTGAAGCCCACATGGCTCACCGTCGACGACTTTGTGACACTCGACAAGCCCGATACCACACCCTGGAAGAAAGTGGTGGTGGCCAACATCATAGGCTATCTCGACTTCCCCACCAAGTTTATCGTGGCCGGCCTGCGCAAGCTGGGCGTGGAAGTTGCCCTCAAGGGCTTCACCACCCCCGAGCTCACCGAGGCCCGCAAGTCGCCCAGCGAGATGCGCGCCACCAATATCTCTCATGTGCTCACCGACCCCGCCGTGATTGCCGACGTGGCCCGGCAGCTCAGCGAGATTTCGGCTGGCTTCGACGCAGTGCTCCTGCCAGCAGTCATCAGCATGAAGGACGATGCCAATGCCAAGCTGCTCAAGCAGCAGGTGAAGACACCGCTCTACTACGTGGCAACCCTGCCGCCGTCGATACCCGGCGTGCGCACCCAGACGCTGCTGCGCAACCGGTTTATTGCCCAGGGCGGCATTTTCCTCACTGGCGACCAGGCTACTGGCGGCAAGATCGAGGGCGACACGCTCAAGAGCATCACCACTGCCAAGCTCACCGACGCCGAGCTTGAGGCCGACAACTTTGTGCTCGCCACTGGCAGCTTCATGGCCCACGGCCTCATGGCCAACTACGAGAAAGTGTATGAGCCCATCATGGACCTCGACGTCGACTACACAGGCGCCCACAAGGACTGGAGCGAGTATGGCGTGTTCAACGCCCAACCCTACATGCAATTTGGCGTCGCCACCGATGCCCAGCTGCACGTGAAGAAGGGCGGCAAAGTGATTAAGAATTGTTATGCTGCAGGCGCCATCCTGAGCGGCAACAACCGCGTGAAGATGGCCGACGGTGCCGGCGTCGACATGCTCACCGCCCTGCAGGCTGTTAAAAACATTTTAAAGAAATAGAGGAGAGTGTCATGGCTACTAAAACTCAATTAGAAAGCAAGAGCGTATTTAACTTCGAACAATGCTTGAAATGCTCAATTTGCACAGTTTATTGCCCTGTCGTGGCAGTCAATCCCACATATCCCGGCCCCAAGCAGGCCGGCCCCGACGGCGAGCGCTACCGCTTGAAAGGGGATATCTTCTTCGACGAGAACTTGAAGAAGTGCCTCAACTGCAAGCGCTGCGAGGTGGCTTGCCCGAGCAATGTGAACGTGGGCGACATCATACAAGCAGCCCGCATCCAGTATAGCACCCACAAGCCAGGCCTGCGCGACCGCATCCTGGCCAGCACCGACTTTGTGGGCACCATGGCCAACCGCTTTGCCCCCATCGTCAACATGACACTGGCCTGGGGCCTTACCAAGAGCGTGATGCACGGCACCCTGGGTGTCGACAAGCACCGCACCTTCCCGGCCTACAGCAGCAAGCGCTTCGAGACCTGGTTTAAGCGCGAGGCCCAAGCCAAGCAAGCCCAGTACAGCAAGCAAGTGAGCTACTTCCACGGCTGCTATGTGAACTACAACTTCCCCAAGCTGGGGCAAGACTTTGTGAAGATTATGAATGCTGTGGGCTACGGCGTGCAGCTGCTCGAGAAGGAGCGCTGCTGCGGCGTGGCAAAGATTGCCAACGGCCTCTACGACCAGGCCCGCAAGCATGCCAACATCAATACCAGCTCGATAAGGAAAGCAGTAAAGGAAGAGGGTCGCCCCGTGTTGACCACTAGTAGTACCTGCACATTCACGCTCAGAGATGAATACAGCCATCTGCTGGGTGTCGACAACACCGATGTGCGCGACAGCATCACGCTGGCGACCCGCTTCTTGTATCAACTCATAGAGAAAGGCGAGATCAAGCTCGCGTTCCGCCCCGACTACAAGCGCCGCATCGCCTATCACAGCGCCTGCCACATGGAGCGCATGGGCTGGATCATCTACAGCACCGAGCTGCTCAAGATGATACCGGGCATCGACTTTGTGATGCTCGAGAGCATGTGCTGCGGCATCGCCGGCACCTATGGCTTCAAGAAGGAGAACTACCCGACGTCGCAGAAGATCGGCGCCCCGCTCTTCAAGCAAATCAAGGAAGCTGGCGTGGACTGCGTGGCCACCGACTGCGAGACTTGCAAATGGCAAATCGAGATGTCGACTGGCGTGCCCGTCGAGAACCCCATCAGCATCATTGCCGATGCACTCGACGTGGAGAAGACCATCGCGCTCAACAGCTGACCCGCGACTACTACACTCGCTCCCGCCCCCTTGTGATGAGAGGGCGGGACGCGAGTTCCTTCTAAAATATAGATATACGATATACAACGACCCATTACATCTAGAAGAAATTTACAATTAAATAAAAAGGATTTATGAAGAATTTTTTAGCTCCTCCTGCCTTCAAACCCGAAGCTGAGCCCGGCCCTAAGACCGATGCCCGCTACCGGGCGCTACGCTGGCAAGTGTTTCTGGGTATCTTTATAGGATATGCCGGATTCTACATCGTGAGAAAGAACTTTTCAATGGCCATCCCTGCACTGGGCCCGCTCGGCTTCGACAAGACCGAGCTCAGCATTGTGCTCTCGATGAATGCCATTGCCTATGGCTTCTCCAAGTTTGTCATGGCCTCGATAAGCGACCGCTCCAATGCGCGCCGCTTCTTGCCACTGGGCCTGGTGCTTGCAGCCTTGAGCATGGCCTTCATGATTGTGCCTGTGCAGTGCATAGGAGCCGCCCACAAGACCGCAGCCATCGTGATGATGGCAGTGCTCAACTTCCTGGTGGGCTGGTTCAACGGTATGGGCTGGCCTCCATGCGGCCGTGTGATGACACACTGGTTTAGCATCAAGGAGCGCGGCACGTGGATGAGTTTTTGGAACTGTGCCCACAACGTGGGCGGCGCCCTGGTGGGCCCCATGTCGGCCTACGGCGCCACATGGTTTGGCTCTTGGTTCTACGGGACCAACGAGAAGATGTACTTCCTCATCGGCACCTACGCCTTCCCGGCTGCAGTGGCCATCTTGGTAGCCATCATTGCCTACTGCCTGATACGCGACACGCCACAATCGTGCGGTCTGCCCTCTATTGAGAAGTGGAGCGGCCATGCTGCACAGAACTATAGCGAGAAGGACGAGAAAGCCATCTCGGTAGGTCAAATCTTCAAGACTGTGCTCAGCAACAAGCTGCTGTGGTACATCGCATTTGCCAACGCCTTTGTCTACATGGTGCGCTACGGATGCCTCGACTGGGCTCCTACCCTGCTCACCGAGAGCGGCCAAGACCTGAAGAATGCCGGATGGGCCTATTTCGCCTATGAGATAGCTGCCATACCAGGCACCATCTTCTGCGGCTGGTTGAGCGACCACGTGTTCCACGGCCGCCGCGCCCTGCCCACGATGATTTTCATGGCCCTGGTGGGCCTGGTGATTTTCATCTACTCGCAAAACTACTCCAACTTCAACGTGGTGGTGGGTTGCCTCATCGCCATAGGCTTCCTCATCTACGGCCCTGTGATGCTCATCGGCGTGCAGGCTCTCGACCTGGCTCCGAAGAATGCAGCCGGCACCGCCGCCGGCCTCACTGGCTTCATGGGCTATGTGCTGGGCACCGCCGTGCTGGCCAACATCGTGATTGGCTGGGTGGCCGACAACTGGGGCTGGCAGCCCACGTTCTACCTGCTCATCGGTGCCTGCTTGGTGGCCATCCTCTTCATGGCTCTCACCTATAACGCCGAGAAGTATCTTGCCGAAGACCACCGCAAGTAAAATCGTGCAATAGCATGCAGTGCAACGGGCCTATTACCCGCTGCACTGCTAAAAATAAATTTTAAAACATCCCAAAAGACATAAACAATGGCAGAAAAAGAAAAAACCGACGTTTACGCCTCATTAGGCGACAAACGCAAGAAATTCCTAAACTGGCAGTGGAGGATTATCATCGTGACCATGATAGGTTACGCCCTCTTCTACTTTGTGCGTAAAAACATGAGCGTGGCCATGCCAGGCATCACCGCCGAGTATGGCATCACCAATAAGAGCTTCGGCTGGATCATCTTCGCCGGCTCGCTCGTGTATGGCCTCTCACGCTTCATCAACGGCTACACCGTCGATAAGTTCAAGGGCCGCCTCGTGATGTCGGTAGGCTTGTTGCTGTGCGCCGTTAGCAACTTCCTCTTTGGTGCCGGCGCCAACCTGAGCACCATGCTCACCCACAGCTATCAGGGTCCCGACTTCATCAACATGTTTATCCTGGTGATGGGCATCACCATCATCCTCAATCAATTCTTCCAGGGCATGGGTTACCCGCCATGCGCCCGCATCCTGCCCCACTGGATACACCCCAGCCAGCTCGCTACCAAGATGAGTGTGTGGAACTGCTCGCACTCGGTGGGCGCTGCCCTGGCCGTAGTAGTGTGCGGCGCCATCATGGGCTCGCTGGGCACCGACATGAGCTCTCATGCCGACGTGGTGGCCAGAATCACCGCCAACCTCACCAACAACGATGTGGCCGACGCAACGCAAAAGGCTCTCGTCTATGCCGCCCACTATGGCGCATGGAAGTGGTGCTTCTGGATTCCTGCATGCTTGGCTCTGGCCGGAGCTGTGTTCCTCTTCACCTGCTTGCGCGATGAGCCTAAGGACGTGGGTCTGCCCGACCTGCCTGGCACCAAGCTGAAAGTGACCGAGAGCAAGAACCCCAAGGCAAAAGCTAAATTTGAGAAAGTGATGGTATGGACCAACCGCTGGGTGTGGACCTTCTGCATCGCCAACCTCTTTGTCTACATCGTGCGCATGAGTATTCTTGACTGGGGTCCTAAATTCCTGACCGAGGCCAGCGGCCTCGACATCACCAAGGCTGCCTGGACCACGGCTGGCTTTGAGATTGCCGGCATCATCGGCACCCTCTCGTGGGGCTACATCACCGACCGCGTGTTTAAGGGCAAGGGCCACCACACCTGCGTGGTGTGCATGCTGGGTGCCGCCGTCTTCATGGCCATCTTCTTCGGCATGGTCACCATGCACGTGCACAACATGCTCTACATCACCATCGTGCTCATGTGCGCAGGCTTCTGCATCTATGGCCCGCAGGCACTCATCGGCATCGAGCTTGGCAACCAAGCCACCAAGGAAGCTAGCGCCCGCGCCAACGGCATCGCCGGCATCCTGGGTTACCTGGGCAGCGGCTTGAGCGGCCTCATCGTGGGCTACGTGGCCGACGCCTATGGCTGGGCAGCCGTGTTCGGCACCATGATTGTGGTAGCCCTCATCGGTATGCTCGTGCTCATCTCGATGTGGAAGGCTCCACGCGACGGTTATGAGCGTGCCAACAGCATCAACTACGACGAGTAACAGTCAACCCTAAACGCGGCGCATCAGCCACCGCGGCAACGCTTCACCCTCCCATAGCGGGAGGGTGATTGCAGCTCATAGAAACTTAAAGTCAATTAAAACACTTAGGAAAAGAAATGAAATTTGACAAATACATGTCGCCGCTGGGCGAAGAAAAACTCATGGCCTGGTGCCGCAAAATCAAGCACGTGGCACTCGACATGGATGGCACCATCTACATGGGCTCCACCCTGTTTCCCTACACCCACAAGTTTCTCGACACGCTCACCCAGCTCGGCATCTCCTACTCCTTCTTAACCAACAACCCCACCAAGAGCCACAAGGACTACTTGCTCAAGCTCGAGCGGCTGGGCATCAAGGCCACCGACGAGCAGATGTATACCTCCTCGCTGGCTACCATCGACTACATCAAGCATCACTATCCACAAGCCAAGCGCCTCTTCACCCTGGGCACGCCCAGCATGCAAGAGGAATTTGTGAAAGCCGGATTTGAGCTCACAGCCGACGATCCTGCCGACCGCCCCGACCTGCTCGTGGTAGCCTTCGACACCACGCTGGTCTACAGCCGCCTGTGCCGTGCCGCCTGGTGGGCCTCCAAGCCCGACATCCCCTATATCGCCACCAATCCCGACTGGGTGTGCCCAACCGACCAGGAAGTGATACTCGTGGACTGCGGCAGCATCCAGAAGTGCATCGAGGGAGCCACCAAACGCAAGGCCGACGTGGTGATTGGCAAGCCCAACCCCAACATGCTCTACTGCATACGCGACAAGTACGGGCTCAAGAGCGATGAGATTGCCATGGTGGGCGACCGCATCTATACCGACGTGGCCACCGCGCAAAACGCCGGCAGCCTGGGCGTGCTGGTGCTGAGTGGCGAGACCACCCTCGAGACCGCCCTGGCCAACGATCCCAACCCCGACCTCACCGCGCTCAACATCGAGGTGCTGGGCGAGTTGCTCGTGAAATCAAGAGAAAAATAGATTTTTTTTAACGCTTGATTCATTGAGCCGGCAGTGACCTCAGGCCATGGAGTCAAGAAAAAGGCAATATTCTCATTATCAAGTATAATGATAATTTTCCACAACACTGGCAAGCCTGCCACTGGTCGACTTGCCAGTCACAACCAAAAACAATAGCACAATACAAGTGTTAAAAGCAAAAAAATTTACAAAAATTTTTCAAATTTTATTTCGTTTTGAAAAATATTTTCTATATTTGTAAAGTTTTTGTGCAAAGGATGATTTTGAAGCATAATCTTTCAACATCTATATATTAAATAAATTAAAGTTTAACCCATTAACAATTTTTCATTATGAAGAAATTATTCTCATTATTTCTGGGTTGTGCTGTGCTTGCAGCACCCGCTATGTATGCCGAGGACGCAGCAGAGCCATCGGCAGCTACGCCCGATCAACCAACTGCAGTAGCTGCAGCTGAGCCAACGGCCGAAGCTAAGGCTGCTCCCCAAGAGCAATCTACTTGGGAGAAGATTCTGGCCAACATGCCTAAGATTTCTGGCTATCTGCAGACTGGCTGGAACTGGGCACAAGACAGCTACGACGATTCTCACGCAACTTCTTCGTTCCAAGCTAAGCGCCTGCGCTTAATCATGGACGGCAAGGTAGGCGAGAAGGTTGACTTCCGCCTGCAAATCGAGGCCTTCAACGGCATCGCTGGTTCGACCAATGGCAACAAGCAAAAGAACCTGCAAGTGATGGACGCATTCGCAACTTGGAAAATCATGCCCGAGTTCAAGATTCGCGCCGGTCAATTCTATACCCCACTGGGTTATGAGAACTACGACATCTCGCCCAAGACCTTGGAGACTGTAGACTTCTCCAACATCGTATACCGCATGGCATGCCGCAACCCCTACGAGTACAACTTCGTGGACTACGGTCGTGACCTGGGCGTTATGCTCATGGGTGACCTGGGCGACAGTGGCCAAGGCTTCCGCTACTTCCACTACGACGTGGCTCTGACCAACGGTTCGATTCCTTGCAAGGACGACGACAACAGCTCTAAGGACTTCTATGTGAGCGCTACCGTTCGCCCAATCAAGAACTTCAACGTGAAGGCTACCTACAACTATGGCAAGTACAAAGACAACAGCAACATCGCTCTGGGTGGCAAGTACAACCCAATGCACCGCTTCGTGGTGGGCGCTTGGTACAACGATCCTCAAGGTATCGACCTGCGCGCTGAGTATGGTCTGCTCAAGTCGAAGATCGACGGTGTGAAGTATCTCGACGAGCAAGGCGCTTATGTGCTGGCTGCTTATCACGCTGGCAAGTGGATGCCTATCGTGCGCTGGGACATGTATCGCGACAAGATGCAGAACACTACCGATCCCGAGGGCAACAAGATTCAGAAGTGCTCGGCCAACTACAACTACAACCGCATCCTGCTGGGTCTGAACTACCAACTGTTCAAGAACGTGACCATCCAACTCAACTATCATCACTTCTTCTACAACGACGACCAGTATGCAGTCGTTGCTGGCAAGACCGAGAAGTACAGTGGCCGCAACCAAATCCAACTCATGGGCCGCTTCTGCTTCTAATAAGCAAGCCGAAAGGTTTTGGACTTGAAAATTCAATTTCATAGATTTAAAAAAATATTATTTCTACCTATTAATTAACTTTTTAACCAAAAACATTTTTTATTATGAAGAAGTTATTAATTCTTTTAGCAGTGTGCTGCTTGGGCACAGCAGTCTATGCCCAGCACCTGGGCACTGAGTATCGCCTCAAGAAGGTTGTGCAAGTTCCTGGTCGCCAGGGCATCGCAGCCGACAAGGATTACTTCTATGTATCCGACACTCGCGGTCTGTACAAGTTTGACCACAACTGGAACCTGGTGCAGAAGCGTGTGAAGACCGATAAGGATGGTCTGTTCCCACATCCTGAGAAGGCCAACCACTTTGGTGACATCGACGTTTACGATGGCAAGATCTACACTGGCAACGAGCACTTCAACCTGGGCCGTGGTGAGAACATCAGCGTTTCGATCTACGACGCTAAGACCCTGCAATGGATCGAGGATATTCCGTGGTGCCCCGAGTCGGGTCAAGTAGAGTGCTCTGGTGTTGCAGTTGACCGCGAGCAAGGCCTCGTTTGGCTGAGTGACTGGGTTGACAGCCGCTATGTGTATGCCTACAGCCTGGCTACCAAGAAGTACTACACCAAGATGCAATGCCGTCCTGAGCCCTACTGGTGCCAAGGTATCTATGTGTGCGACGGTACGATGCTGTTCTCGGCCGATGATGGTGAGTCGACTTACCAAATCCCCGACAACATCTACAAGGCTAACATCGCAGGTGCTCCCTACTATGGCTTGAAGCAAGGTACCGAGCCCGTGAAGGCTGACCCATGGAATGTGAAGACCGATGCCAAAGGCAAGGTTGTGACCCGCACTGGTCTCATCGCTGCCGGCGCATTCTCTCGTCCACTCACCCTGTTCCGCGAGATGATTGACTTCCGTCGTTGCGGTGAGATCGAGGGCTTGACCGTTGATCCTAACACCGACGACCTGCTGGTTCTCAACAACCGTGGTACTCAAATCATCCTGGGTATGAGCCAAGGCCCATTCAAGGAGGAAGGCTACACTGGTGAGATCCACGAGGTTTATGTATATGAGAAAGTTAAATAATAACTGATCCATATATTCATATACACTCCAAGGGGGCGTTGCCACACCGGCAGCGCCCCCTATTTTATTCTCCACATCCCCCCACACTCTCATTTCACCGTAACCATCCGAAATGAGCCGACTTTTTGGAGTTTTTTTTGACTGCGAACTTTGCGGCCAAAAAAGGCTATGTTTAATTTGAACGAGAACAACCGGTT
>OMUK01000070.1 GCA_900314215.1 uncultured Prevotellaceae bacterium | reverse complement strand
TAGTTGAAAATCAGGAAGTTATGATTGAAATTAAGCCACTTGACCAAATACGTTCCAGCGGTGCTCATCACTGCGGTCAGTCACCATTTCTGATTCTGTGACCAGCATTGGCAACAGTGCGTTTTTGGGGTGCGAATGCTTGCAGTCAGTCACAATCCCCGTCACTGTGACCAGCATTGGCGATAAGGCGTTTGCAGGGTGTAAATCCTTGCAGTCCATCACCATTCCCGATTCGGTAACCCACATTGGCAACAGTGCATTTTCAAGTTGCAAATCCTTGCAGTCCGTCACCATCCCCGATTCCGTGACCAGCATCGGCTCCAAGGCGTTTTCGGAGTGTTCAACTTTGCAATCCGTCGCCATCCCCGACTCTGTGACCAGCATCGGCACTAGGGTGTTTAATAATTGCAAATCCTTGCAGTCCATCTTTATTTCGCGCAAAACCTATGGCAAACTGAAAACCGAGTTGCGTCGTTATTCATCTAAAATTAAATTTACTGATTGATAGACAGTTGATGCTTCAGGGAGTTTTTGGCTTTGCGGGGGCTGGAAATTTTGCGTTTCTATTTGGACTTTGCACATTTTATGCAATGGCGGAGGGTTAATTTGTTAATGGGTGTATTGATTGAATTGCTAAAAAAGTCAGAATATAGGGAATCAAATCTAAAATTCATGAGGTCCTTTTATGAGGCATGGAAACACGTATTTGAAAATCGTCAGACACTGTATAACGAATTCATGCCAAGTGCAAAGTTTTGCGTGAATGCATCTGAAATTGAAATTCGGCAGTTGGCAACTGCCAAAGCGTGAGGCGCTGCCAGACATGGAAGAACTGAAAAAGCTGCTGTGACTCAGCCTGGCCCAGCATTCGTTCTGCCACCGAGGCTCAATGCTGACCCGGTTGCAGCAATAATGAGCGTGAAATCGAGTGAATTTAATCCTTATTCAGCCAGAATCGCACAGAAAACCCCGCTCGTGGCTGAATAATGACTGCTTATTCAGCCAGAATCACACTGGAAACCCCGTTCGTGGCTGAATAACGACTGCTTATTCAGCCAGAATCGCACAAAACACCCCGTTCGTGGCTGAATAAGCCGTCAAAATTCTTGGTTTCTTAAAAAATTATTTCTAATTTTGTGCTGATAATCAAGTAGAAAACATGGAACAGATAATAGGAAGACGAGCTGAGATCGACGAACTGCAAGACTGCTACAAATCAAAGCGGTCGGAGTTTGTCGTGATTTATGGCCGGCGCCGAGTTGGGAAGACCTATCTGGTAAACAATGCTTTTGCAGGGCACATCACATTCCAGCACACAGGATTGTCGCCCTTTGAGCTAAAGGAAGAGGTATTGTTGCGAAGTCAGCTTTTCAACTTCTACACCTCGCTGCATCGCTTTGGTTATGAGGGCACTAAGACACCAGGCAATTGGTTGGAAGCCTTTGATGCGCTTGCGTGGCTGCTTGAATCGAAGCCGCAAGACGAGAAGCAGGTGGTCTTTATCGACGAGATTGCATGGATGGACACTCCTCGCAGTGGATTTGTCAAAGCCTTTGAGCATTTTTGGAACGGATGGGGGGCCAATCGCAACAATTTGCTACTGGTAGTGTGCAGTTCGGCCGCATCTTGGGTGATGGACAATATCATCAACAGCCGTGGAGGGCTTTTCGACCGGACGACACGCGAGATACACCTCTCGCCATTCACACTGGGCGAGACCGCTTCCTACTTTGAGTCGCAAGGCATCACCTATGACCACTACGACACACTGCAAGCCTATATGGCTGTGGGTGGAGTGCCTTATTACCTGTCTTTTGTCAAGCCTGGTGCAAGCGTGGCCGAGAATATCGACAATCTGTTTTTTGTGAAGAATGCCAAACTCAAGCACGAATACCAAAACCTCTTCACGTCGCAGTTTGCCAGTCCCGAAGCCTGCGAAGCTATCATCAAAAGTCTCTCGACCACCAAGATTGGGTGCACAAGAGCCGAAATAGCCAAGGCTTGCAACATCTCTTCGGGCGGCACGCTCACCCAACTCTTGAATGCCCTCATTGAGAGTGATTTCATCGTCAGCTATGTTGCTTACAAAGGGAAGAAGAGAAATGTGAAGTACAGAATTATTGACCCCTTCCTGCTGTTCTGCTCCAAGTTCCATCTCAAGACGACAAATGAAAATTTCTGGCGGAACAACCAAAATAGCCCCAGCCTGGCCGCCTGGCGAGGGTTAGCCTTTGAGAACGTGTGTTTTTGCCATGTGCCGCAAATCAAGACTGCCCTTGGCATCAATGGCGTCCACACCGAGGTGCTACCCTGGCACAGTGAGCAGAAGGCTGGCGGTGCTCAAACCGACATGATCATCGACCGCGCCGACCGCATCATAAACATATGTGAAATGAAATTTTACAACACCGACTTTGTTGTAGACAAGAAATATGATGAAGTGTTGCGCAACAAGCTGAATGTTTTCCTCAATGAAACTAAAATCAGGAAGTCGCCAGTGATGACACTTATCACCACCTACGGACTGGGCCAGAGCCCTTATGCCGGACGTTTTCAGGAGGTCATCACGATGGACCAGTTGTTCTCGTGATGGCAGCAGGTGGGTGCACATGTAAACAAAAATCGCCGGCAGAATTGTCGGCGATTTTTGTTGTGAACCGCATGGGGCTCGAACCCATGACCCCAACATTAAAAGTGTTGTGCTCTACCAGCTGAGCTAGCGATTCTCCGTTAAAGCGTTGCAAAGGTATTGCTATTTTTGCAATTGCGCAAATATTTTTACTTAATTTTTTTGAACACAGCGCCATGGGCAGGCTCAGTGCTTGAAGGCCACTTGCAGCGCAGGGCTGGTGATGCAGTGCACGGTGCCATTGAGGGTGCCGCCGTTGTCGTGGTAGTCGAAGTAGGGCACCTCCACGGCGTGCCAGCCCTGGCGCAGGGCGGCCTGACGGCGCTTCACGACGGTGCTGTGGGGGCCGTCGTTGTCGATGAGCAGCGTGCCGTCGACGAGCCACTGGCTGCCGTCGTCGCTGCTCAGGGCAAACTCATAGATGCCGTCGGCCGGGGCATAGAGGTAGCCCTTGAATATCACGCTGTAGTCGTGGTCGATGGCTTGAGGCAGCTGCACTGCCGGACTCACGAGCTGCCCCAGGAGCTCGCCCGCTGCGATGTCGCTGCAACGCTCGCCGCCCATGTTGCGGTGCCACTCCACCAGCAGTCCGCTGGCCGTGGGGTGCACGTCGAGGGCGGGCATGTAGCGGGCGCGGGCATAGGTGGCGGTGACCACGTCGCTGCGGCTGCCGTCGAGCCTGAACGAGGCAATGGTGTAGCGGGTGTCGGTGCTCACCTCGATGGGGCCGGTGATGGCGGGCGACTGGGCGGTGGGCACAGTGCCGTCGGTGGTGTAGCGCAGGGTGGCCCGGTCATAGGCAATGGCGGGCGCCAGCACGCCGTGGCCGATGTAGAGCGAGTGCTCGCTCACGCCGGTGATGTCGGGCAGCTTGTAGCGCACGTGCATGGCGTCGAGGCGCTCGAGCTGTGCCGGCAGTTTCTCGTGGAAAAGAGCCACCACCTGGTCGCGGCGGGTGTTGCTGGTCCAGGCGCTCTCGGCCAGGGCCATCATGCGCGGCATCACCTGGTATTGCAACCGGGCCTCGGTGGCTATCCACTCGCACCAGGTGTTGCCCTGCAGCCCCATGATGAGCTGTTGCTGGGCCTCGCTCAGTCCTGCGGTGGCGCGCGGGTCGTAGCGCAGTATCTTGTCGATGACGCTGTCGTCTTGGCCGTAGTCGAAGTAGAGGCACGTTGTGGGCGAGCATATCACGCGCTTGCCCTCGCTGGTGGCGCGCTCCACCACGCCCTTGTTCCAGCCGCGCCACCACTGCACCACGCTCTCGCGGCCCAGGCCGTCGGCAGCAATCTCGTCCCAGCCCACCAGGTGCCGGCCGTGCTGGTTGAAGTAGGCCTCCAGTTGACGCACAAACCAGCCTTGGAGCGCGTCGACGCCGTCGAGCCCGTTCTGCTCCATGCGTTGCCGGCACCGCGGGCACGACTGCCAGTTGCGCTTGTCGACCTCGTCGCCGCCCATGTGCACATAGGCAAAGGGGAAGATGCTGAACACCTCGTCGTAGACGTTTTTGCAAAATTGCAGCGTCGAGTCGCGGCCCACACACAGCGTGCTCGACGGCTTGCCGTCGCACGAGAGCCAGGGCAGCACCGTGGTGGCGGTGCGGCTGTGCCCCGGGAAGTCGATCTCGGGCATGATCTCGATGCCGCGCGCCTGGGCATAGGCCACCACGTCGCGCAGCTGGCTTTGGGTGTAGTAGCCGCCATACACCGAGTCGCCCTGCGCGTCGACCCGCATCTTGGCACGGTCGACGCGCAAGTCGGCATTGTGCTCGCGGGCGGCACGCTCCTCGCAACCACGGTCGTGACTGTCGAAGGTGCGGTAGGCGCCCCACTGTGTGAGCTCGGGGTAGCGCTTGATCTCGATGCGCCAGCCCTCGTCGTCGACGAGATGCCAGTGCAGGCGGTTGAGCTTGTAGAGTGCCATGAGGTCGAGCAGGCGCTTCACCTCGTCGACGCTCCAGTAGTGGCGTGAGCTGTCGAGCAGCAGGCCGCGCCAGCCGTAGCGGGGCGCGTCGGTGATGCTCAGGCAGGGCACCACGCGCGCCCCTTGCTCGGGCAGCAGCTGCCGCAGTGTGGCAATGCCGCAGGCCACGGCGCTGCAGTCGGCACCGGCAAGGTCGATGCGGCTGGGCGCAATCGTGAGCCGGTACTGGCTGGGCGCGAGGGTGGTGTCGAGGCCGAGCCTCATTGTGGTTGCGGCAGTCGTGTGCCGGCCGCCGGTGGCAATGCGCGCCCCTGTGCACTCGGCCAGGTAGCGGGCCGCAGGCAGCAAGGCCTCGCCGGGACAGTCGATGATGGCGTCGTCGAGCGTGCAGGTGCCGGCGGTCTCAACGATTTGCACCGGGGTGGGCACAATGGTGGTGGCAGCCTCGCGGGCCTGCATGGCGGTGCTCAGCACCAGGGCCAGCAGCAGGGGCAGTAGTCGCTTGCTCATGACTAAAAAATCATTATTTCAACAGCATTTCATATTCAGGCGGGGTGATGAGCAGGGTGCCAATGTCGTGCATGTCGTTGTCGACATAGGTGTAGCGCAGGGCCTTCTGCTCACGCACAATAGCGGTGTACATGAGGTTGAGCGCCACCTGCTGCTTGAGGGTCTTCATCACGTGGTCGCGCATGGCCTGGATGAAGGCAGGCACCACGATGGCGTCGGCGCGGGTGTAGGGTATCACCACCTCCATTTCCACCGTGGTCGAGTCGCTCGAGTAGGCCACGTGGTCGAGATACTCGTTGTTGTAGATGGGCAGCCGGTGCTTGGCGAGCACGGCGCTGGCGGCGGCGATGTATTGCGCCACCGTGGTGAGTGGCGTGGCCGCAACCTTGATTTTCATGGCGTTGCCCAGTATCCAGCCCACCACATTGGCCTGGTCGGCACGATGGGCCTGGACGATGAGAAATGTGGTGAAGCCGGCGTTGAGCGCAATCACCGTGCAGGCATAGGTGTTCTGGTATTGCGACTTCTCAAAGTTCACGCGCTTGGCCTTGAGGCCTAGAAAAGTGGTGTCGGCTATCTCGCTGAACTGCTTCACGCCTTGAGCAAACTGGTCCTGATGGTCGACGATTTGCTCCTTGAGGTACTGGCCCGGCTCAAAGGCGCCGTCGATGCAGTCGACGCGGGCCAACTCGAGCACGTGGTGCTGGGCGTCGTTGCGATACATGATGGCGCGGGCGCCTATCGACTGCAAGGCGCCGCCGTCGTTGCCGGCAAACCAGCTGTCGTCGGGCGTGGTGATGGTGAAATAGTCGTTGTCGATCACCTCGGCCTGCATGGCTGTCGCGCTTGCCGCCACAAGGACGAGCGCAAGCAGGTGTTTCATTATCTTTTTCATGATTTGATGCATCAATTTTGTTAACAATCTATCTTGAAAACGCAGGGCAGTGCCAAAAATTGCTTTTCACCCCCACATTAGCAGAGCCATTATTGCGTGCACGAGGCCAACAAAACAGGCCCCTCGGCGTGGTTTCCTCATGTTTTTTGACTACCTTTGCTTGGTTTTTTGAAGAAAGATTTGGTGGCCTGCCGCCAGTCAAAAAAGATGAGGAGGGGACCTAAGCGAAATTCGCTGATAAGAAAAACCAAAGGAAGTGGAATAAATGTGCTTTTTTAAGTTATGCAGACTAAATCTCGAAATTCCAATATTGAGCTGCTGCGCGTCGTGCTCATGACAATCTTGGTGTGCTACCATGTGACTGTGCACGGCTATGACCTTGGCGACATTGGCTCGGCTGGTGCCGTCTACCGTCAGAATTTGCCTTTGTCATTGGCGCTGTGTTGCTTGGGCACACCAGCAGTGACCACATTTGTATTCATCTCAGGATATTTCGGCCTTCACTTCAGCTGGCGCAAGTTTGCCGACTTGCTGCTCGGCTGCCTCATCGTGAGCGTGGGTGGAACACTATATCTCCACAGCCAAGGGGGCAACACGATGATGGACGTGTGGCGGTCGTTTTTCCCCGTCACCCTAGGTGTGAAAGCGGGCGTGTGGTGGTTTATGACGGCCTATATCGTGCTCTACATGCTCTCGCCTTTCCTCAACGCCGGCGTGAGCCATCTCGGCAAGACGCAACTGCGAAACCTGGTGCTGCTCTTCGTTGTGATGACGTGGGCCAGCATGCTTGTTTTCAGGAAAAGCGCCGGGAGCACCTGGGGTGGAGTTGTGGCCATCTACCTGGTGGCCCGATACATGCGGTTTTATTGCCAGCTGTCGATGAAAAAAGCTGTGCGTGTTCTGGTCATTTCGGTGTTGCTCATGGAGTGCGGCATGTTTATTCTCTTGGCAGTAGTGCGCGGGATCGGCAGGCCGAAGCTCTACGAAATGTTGTTCTGCTACCTGGGCATATCCAACCCCTGTGTCATTTTCATTGCAATCGGTCTCTTCTTCACCATCTATCGCTTGCCTGCATGGAGCAACCACATTGTGAACCAGCTGGCATCGGGGAGTCTTTACATCTACCTCATCACCGAGATATTAGGCACCCGACACTTTTATGAGCCCATCGCCCATGCCCTCGACGCTAGCACATGGCAAGGCTGCGGCTTGATACTGCTCGCAGTTGTAGCCACGCTCATTGCCGGCGATGTCATCCACGCAGCAGTCCATCTTCTCACCGGCTGGGCCACGGCAGGGCTCAACCGCCTGCACCAAGTTCCCGCCCAGCAGTAGCCCTTAAACTAAACTATCATGGAAAATTGCTTTCAGTGTCCACGTCGCCGCCGTTGCAGCCACTTGTAGCAGTGCACGGGCAGGTAGGCCAGCCGCGGGGGCAGCATGATCACGAGGCGGTCTTGCAGCGGGATGTCGCGGCTCAACTGCCGGCGCAGGGGCTTGTAGTAATCGCGCAGCACGTGAAACTGGCGCTTGTCGATAAATTTCTCGTAAACCTTGATTTGGTGCCCCACATAGGCGCTTTTCCATCGCTGCCATTGTGGTTGCAAGGTGGCCTTAAGCTCTTGGTCATAGGCCCGTATCATCGCCAGGTCCTCGACGCGGTTGTTGGGCATGTCCTCATAGTGGAAATAGGCAGGTTGATGAGTGAAATACACCTTGGGCTTCTTCATCAGGCACTTGATTTGCATCAAGATATCTTCGCGCTCCACGATGGCTCGCGGTGCCCCCAGGCAACCATCGAGCAGTTGCTTCTTGAAGATGATGCTCCATAGCACGGCAAAGCTGTTGCGCAACTTCAGCAAGTCGGCAATGAGCAGCTCGCTGTCGACCCAGCCGCGCAGGCCCGAGTCGCACGTGAGCCCATGCTGGTTGCGGTAGGGAGCTATCACCTCGTCGGCGCCTGTGTCGACGATGGCCTTGTGCTGTGCTGCGAGGGCACCGGGCGTGAGTTGGTCGTCGGCATCGGCAAAGACGATGTATCGGCCCTGGGCCATCTCCACCCCGTGACGCCGGGCGGCAGTCACGCCGGCGTTGGGCTGGTGCACCACCTTCAAGCGCGGGTTGCCGGCGGCCAGGCGGTCGAGCAAGGCTGCGCTGCCGTCGGTGCTGCCGTCGTCGACGGCCACAATCTCATAGTCGTCGCAGTCCTGCCGGGCTATGCTCTCCAGGCAGCGCTCCAAGTAGGCGACCTTGTTGTATACGGGTATTACTATTGATATTTCCATAGCGATGAGTTGCGGTCGATGGTTGCTTAGTCGTAGTTGTCTTTGCCTTCCAGTTTCTTCACGCGGTGAGCCAGGGCTTTGCCAACGGCGGCCAGGTTGCCGTGCCGCAGGTTGAGCCACAGCTCCTCGAGGCTGCGTCCTACCTTGATCCATGGGTGCCCCCAAGCCATGATTTTGCTCACACGCCGCTTGTAGTCGACATTCTCAATCACATATCGTGGGTGCTTGAGCGGAAATTGCACCTCGTGACTCTTCATGGTGTAGAGCTGGCGCAACCGCCGGGGCTGTGTCTGCATGCTCGACGAGAAGTGAGCAGCGTCCTCGTTCACACCGCTATTGGCAATCATGTTGCGGGTAGGCACGATGGCCAGACACGAGTTCAGCGCCAAGCACGACCAGAACACGCTCTCGTAGATGGGCTTGTGCAGGCGATGGTGGGCCCGCACCTTCTTGAGCATCTCGATGCGGTCACGGTGCTCCCGGGTCACGGTCTCGAGCTGGTGCATGTTGAAGGGGTCGTCGACCACGCTGTAGTCGCCATCCCACTGGTCAACCACCCGCCGCCAGCTGGCCCAGCCCCAGATGCTGAACACCGAGGTGAAGAAGTAGTCGTAGGGCACATCACGGCTTTCCTCCTCGTGGTTGAATCCAGCAATCATGCCCACGCGCTCATCGTGCTCGTAGCGGTCGAGCAGCTCCTTGCAGAATCGAAAAAACGACACGGCCGGCGTGCTGTCGTCTTCAATCACGATGCACTTGTCGCTGAGCGAGAACGCCCACTTCTGAGCTTTGTAGTTGGAGGCAAAAGCTCCCGAGTTCTCGTCGTGGTAGTTGCGCTGCACGTCGCATTGCCAGTCGATCTGGTCGTCGGCCACAATCTTGCGGCAGGCCTCGATGTTGGCCTTGTCGCGCTCGTCGCGGGGGCCGTCCTGGTACAGGTACAGGTGGCTGGGGCGAGCTTGCTTTATCGCCGCAAAGGTGCGCGTGAGCGTCGTGGTGCGCGTGAAGAAGATGAGCAGCACAGCCACATCGACTTGGGCAGGATATTTTGTTGTTGTTGTTGTCATCATGTATGTCGTTGTTGCGTTTATTTTTTCATTCGTTTGGTCAAGAACTTGAGGCCTTCCTCAAAGATTTTCACCCTCAACACCTTGAGCGTGCCGGTGTAGAGCACGGCAGCTAGCACCACGCGGGCCACGAGCAGCAGGACAAGGTTGGCGATGGGCAGCGTCACGGCATAGGTCACTGCCATGACGCAGGCAGTGATGAGGAAAAAGGGCAGCACGTCGGCCAGCACGTCGCGGTAGCGCACGCCGCTCAGCCGGCGGGCATAGTAGTGCCACACCAGCAGCCAGGCAATGTTGAAGACCGAGTAGATGGCACACAGCCACAAGATGCCCAGCCTGTAGCAGCACACGATGATGGCCACCTGCAGCAGCAGCTGGAAGATGTTGCACCACATGTAGATGTCGCTGCGCCCATGGCTGATGACCAGGTTTTGATACACCGTGTAGAAGGGGAAGAAGGCTCCGCCCAGGCACAATATCTGCATGATGGCAGCGCTCTGGGCCCACTTCGCCCCCAGGGCGATGATGATGAACTCGTGCGACACCGTGGCCAGGCCCAGCATCACGGGCATCGAGAGCATGGCGGTGAAGCGCATCATCTTGCGTAACACCCGCTGCTCGCGGTCCTGCTCGCCCTCCACAGCCACCATCACTGGCTGCGCAATCTGGTTAAGCGCACCTTGCACAAAGGTGTAGGCCATCGTGTCCCACTTGTAGGCTTGCGAGAAGTTGCCCACCGTCTTCAACGGGAAAATGCGGCCGAAGATAAAGGTGAGCACATTGTTGCTCAGTGAGTTGAGTATGGTGGTAATCAATATTTTCACGCTGAAGGAGAACATCTGCTTGATGGGGGTGAAGTCGACGTGCAGGATGGGGTGCCACAACCTGTAGGTGTAGTAGTAGCGCCCGGCATTGACCACTGCGATATAGAGCACTTGCTGCCAGGCCAGGCTCCAGTAGGCCATGCCGTTGAGTGCCATGGTGATGCCCGCTGTGCCCGACACCACGAGGCCCAGCACGTTGCAAATGGTCACCTCCTTGTTCATCATGTTCTTGATCATGTAGCCGTTGTGGGCGATGCCGAATGCCCCCATCACAAAGGCCAGGAAGGTGAAGCGCGACAAGGTCACGAGCACTGGCTGGCGGTAATAGGCCGCGATGAGCGGCGCGGCGGCAAAGAGCAGCACATACATGACGAGGCTGGCTGTGATGTTGAACCAGAACACGGCGTTGTAGTCGCGCGCCGTGGGGTGCTTGAGGTTGATGAGCCCGTTGGTGAAACCGGCGCTCTGTATGTTGCCCGCTATGGCAGTGAAGATGGCCAGCATGCCCACCAGCCCGTAGTCGCCTGGTGAGAGCAAGCGGGCCAGGAAGATGCCAATCACAACGTTCAGCACCTGCATCGTCCCATTGTTGAGCACGCCCCACAGGAGGCCCTTGGCTGTCTTTTCTTTCAGTGTCTCTGCCATCGTAATTGCAAAGTTAATGATTTCTTCCCAAGTAAAAAACTAAATGCGATTTTAGCCCCCTTCACCTTGCTTCTTAACGGGATGTGTGCTATATTTGTGATTGGAAATTTAGGACTAAAAAATATAATCAGCATGAAACAGATTGCTACAGTCGCCGAACTGCGCAGCATTCAGCTTGCTGTGCTCGATCACATCACTGCCTATTGCGACGCCCACGGCCTCGTCTACTTCCTGTCGTGCGGTTCGCTCATTGGCGCCATTCGCCACAAGGGCTACATTCCCTGGGACGACGATATCGACCTCTTCATGCCCCGCGAGAGCTACGACCGCCTGGTGGCCCTCTACCGTGACCCCGACCCGCGCTATGCCATGCTCGAGCCGGGCCACACGCCCCATTACCTCTACACCTATGTCAAGATTATCGACCGCCGCACCCTCGTGGTCGAGGACGAGGTGCCGGGCTACGAGCTGGGCGTGTATGTCGACATCTTTCCGCTCGACTATGTGACCGATTGCCGCTGGCTGCGCCGCCACTTCTTGTGGAAGTTCAAGAAGCACATCTACCGCATGCGTCGCTGCAAGATGCAGCCTAATTTCCTGGCCTCGCGTTGGCTCTACCTGCTCTACCGCCACTTCTCGCTGTCGTTGCGGACCATCGACGCTATCATTGGTCACACGCTCATTCGCCGCAAGCCCACAGGCACCGTGTGCAACATGACCGAGGCCAATGTGCTCGAGCGTGAATGCTTCCCGGCCCATTGCATCGAGGGCAAGCGCGTGGAGGTGGAGTTTGAGGGCAAGCGCTACAAGACCATGCCGGGCTACGACGAGTATTTGAGCCACCTCTATGGCGATTACATGCAGCTGCCGCCCGTCGAGCAGCGCGTGCACCATCACTTTGCCGCCTACTGGCGCGATGCTTAGGGCTGCCCCCATGCTTTTGCCCCCCGAGGAAACGGAAAAGTGTAGTTTTCGGGGGGCGATTTTGATGGAAAAGTGTAGTTTCGGCTTGCTCATTTCGACAGAAAAGTGTAGTTTTGCAAGGTGAAAATCACGAGAAAAATGTGATTATGATACTGAAACGCAAAATAGAAGATGAGATAAATGCCT
>OMUK01000012.1 GCA_900314215.1 uncultured Prevotellaceae bacterium | reverse complement strand
GCAGAACGCAATGTGGGGCGAGATATAAAAGGAAGTACGCTGACCTACATTAAAAGGTTACCATGCCATCCGAATCCGGCACTTCGACACATGGAGCCCAGCGTACCATTCCTGCCGGGGATTCCTATAATGCAAAGTTAGTAGATGATTACGAAAATCCAAGCGTTGAGAGTGAAAAAAAATCGAATGATGCAGAAAATTCCAACGGAGGGCCTGTCAAGTACCGCTATGTGCAGGAGAAGAGTGTGGCTGAGGGTGAGCCATTGTGGCTCAGTGGGTGGAGCGTGTCACGTCTTTCACGCCCTTCAGGTTCTTGATTTTTTTGATGAGGGCGTCGAGGATCGACAGGCTGTTGACGCCTATCACCAGGTAGCCCTCAAAGAGGGCGCCATTGGAATTGATGGTGATGTTGCGCAGCTGCGTGTCGCCTTCCTTGTTGATGAGCGAGGTGATATTGCTCACGATGCCTATGTCGTCCTGGCCCACGACCTTGAGCGTGGCGGCGAACTGGGTGCCCAGTTTGCCGCTCCACTGCGTCTTGATGATGCGATAGGGGTATTTTTCCATCAGGTGGCGCAGGTTGCCGCAGTCGGCGCGGTGTATCTTGATGGCGCCGTCGCTGGCGATGAAGCCCACGATGCGGTCGCCATATATTGGGTTGCAGCACTTCGACAGCTTGTAGTTGATGCCCTTCACGTTGTCGCCTATCACCAGTATGTCGTCGTCCTGTTTCTTCTCCTTGTCACGGGTTTGCAGCACAAAGTTGGCTGCCGACTCGTGCTGTTGCACCTCGGCCTCGGCGGGCTTGGTAAACTGGATGTAGTCGTCGATCACCTTGTTCACATCGATGTTTCCATTGGCAATTTCCACATAGAAGTCGGTGATGTTGCGCGTGCCGTGCTTGTTGATGAGCTTGGTGAGGGTGGGCTCGTCGCAGTCGATCTTGCGGTTTTTGAAGCGGCGCTGCAGGGTCTCGCGTGCTATGTCGGCCTGCTTCTGGCGGGCCTCGTTCACGGCTTGCTTAATCTTGTTGCGGGCCTTGGCTGTGACCACGAGTTTGAGCCAGTCCTGCCGCGGCACCTGGTTGCTGGCCGTGAGTATCTCCACGGTGTCGCCGCTCTTGAGCCTGTAGTTGAGCTTTTGGGTTTTGCCGTCAACCTTGGCGCCCATGCAGTGGCAGCCCACCTTGGTGTGGATGTGAAAGGCGAAGTCGAGCACCGTTGCGCCCTGTGGCAACTTGAAAAGGTCGCCCTTGGGGGTGAACACAAACACCTCTTTGTCGTAGAGGTTCATGTTCATGTCGCGTATGAGCTCCATCTGCCCCTGGCTGCCGGCCTCGAGCACCTCGCGCACGTTGTTCATCCACTGGTCGATCTCGCCCTCGCTCTTGATGCCCTTGTATTTCCAGTGGGCTGCGAGGCCGCGCTCGGCAATCTCGTCCATGCGGGTGGTGCGTATCTGCACCTCCACCCACTTGTCCTCGGGGCCCTTCACGGTGATGTGCAGCGACTCGTAGCCGTTCGACTTGGGTATGGTGATCCAGTCTTTGAGGCGCGACACATTGGCGGTGTAGATGTCGGTGACGATGGAGTAGGCGATCCAGCATTCTTTTTTCTCATTCTCGGGCTTGCTGTCGAGAATGATGCGTATGGCAAAGAGGTCGTACATGCCGTTCAGGTCGATGTCCTTCTTCTTCATCTTGTTCCATATGCTGTTGATCGACTTGGTGCGACCCTTGATCGAGAATTTCAAGCCCGACTTCTCCAGCGCTTGGCGTATGGGTACGATGAAGCCCTCTACATAGCTGTCGCGCCGCTCCTTGGTCTCGTTGAGTTTGGCGGCGATTTGATTGTATACTCGGCGGTTCAGATACTTGAGCGAGAGGTCCTCGAGTTCCGATTTTATGGTGTAGAGCCCCAGCCGGTGGGCCAGCGGGGCATAGAGGTAGCGCGACTCCGACGAGATGTCGTGCACAAATTTCTCGTCGGGATGGTGGTTGATCACCCGCATCAGGTTGAGGCGGTCGACAATCATGATGATGATCACGCGTATGTCTTCGGCAAAGGTGAGCAAGAGCTTGTGGAAGTTGTCGTTCTCGACGGCTGCCTGCTTCTTGTAGAGGCGCGACACGTTGATGAGGCCGTGCACCATCTTGCCCACGTCGTCGCCAAAGGTCCTGGCGATGTCGTCCTCGCTCACAAATCCCAGGCGGCTCAGGTTGTAGACCATGGTGGCAATGGTCATGTTGCGGTCGGGGGCGATGAGCTCATTGAGCATGGTGGCTGTGCGCAAGCTGCGCACCACGGGGTTGATACCGTGCTTGTCGCGCTTGTAGTAGTCGGCGTTGATGCCTTGCTTCACGATGTTGTGGACCGTGTTGATATCTTGTGTCGTCACTTGGTCGCCCAGCTCGCCGATGAGCTGCGCAATATATTGTTTTACAAGTGCCTTTTCTTTGCCGGTAAAATAAGTTTGGTCCATAAATATATATATATTTCTATAAATTTAACTTCAAAATTAAAATATTATGCGTAACTTTACAAATTAAAAAGAGTTATTCTTTTATAACTCGCCTTCTTTTTGATTGCAATTCAGAAAAAATTATACATCATGTTAAACGAAAACGACAAAGAGTTATTAAAAGCAAAAGGCATCAGCGAGGAGACCTTGGAGAGTCAACTCAAGCGTTTTGAAACTGGTTTTCCTTATCTCAGGATTGAGGCGGTTGCTACTGTGGGCAACGGCATAAGCCGCCTGAGCGACAAGGAAGTGAAGGAATGCGTGAAGAGCTGGAAGGCTTTCCAGAACACCGATGCCAAGATCGAGAAGTTTGTGCCGGCCTCGGGTGCCGCAAGCCGCATGTTCAAGAATATGTTTGCCTTCACCACCTCGGGCAATACCGAGCCTACTACCGAATTTGAGAAAACATTTTTCGACAACATCGACAAGTTTGCTTTCTATGGCGACCTGAACCGTGCTTGCAAGAATCTCTATGGCAAAGATGTGCATGCCCTCATCGCCGATGGCAAGTGTGTGGAGGTGGCCAAGGCCATGCTCGACAAGGACGGGTTGAACTACGGCTTCTTGCCCAAGGCATTGCTCAAGTTCCACCGCGCAGCTGGCGGTGCAGTGCACACTCCGCTCGAGGAGCATCTTGAGGAAGGCGCCCAGTATGCTGCCGACAAGAATCATGTGGTCGACATTCACTTCACCGTGTCGCCCGAGCACAAGCCTGAGTTTGAGAAGTTGCTCAAGGCCAAGGTGCCGCTCTACGAGAAAGTGTGGGGCGTGACCTACCATGTGAGCATGAGCGAGCAGAAGTCGTCGACCGACACTGTGGCTGTGAATATGGACAACACCCCCTATCGCGACGAGAACGGCAATCTGCTGTTCCGCCCGGCAGGCCACGGCGCTCTCATCGAGAACCTGAATGAGCGCGATGCCGATGTGGTGTTTATCAAGAATATCGACAATGTGGTGCCTTCGCGCCTGCGCCACGACACCGTGCGCTACAAGAAGGTGATAGGCGGCTACCTGGTGCAGCTGCAGCGTGCTATCGCAAAATACATGAAGGCACTCGACGAGAAAACCTACACCCACGAGTCGCTGCACGACATGCTCAATTTCCTCGAGACCAAGCTCTCGACCGTGGAAGAGGGCGTGAAGGAGCTGGCCGACGATGAGCTGGCCACCTATCTGCAGGGCAAGTTCAACCGCCCGATACGCGTGTGCGGCGTCGTGAAAAACGAGGGTGAGCCTGGCGGTGGCCCCTATCTGGCTTACTGCAAAGATGGCAGCTACTCGCCTCAAATTCTGGAATCGGCCCAAATCAATGCCGACGACCCCGAGGCGGTGAAACTCATGCAAAGCGGCACCCACTTCAACCCCGTCGACCTGGTGTGCTACCTGAAGGACTACAAGGGCAACGCCTTTGACCTGAAGAAATATGTCGACCCCGACACGGGCTTGATCAGCAACAAGTCGAAAAATGGCGTCGATATCA
Organism: uncultured Prevotellaceae bacterium; assembly: GCA_900314215.1. Lineage (GTDB taxonomy): Bacteria > Bacteroidota > Bacteroidia > Bacteroidales > Muribaculaceae > Sodaliphilus. Next base: position 24,376 of record OMUK01000012.1, on the reverse strand, counting down.
AGGCTCTTGAGCTGCCCGGCCTGTGGAATGGCTCGATGAGCGACTGGAACACCGCCTTTGTTGAGGTGCCTATCGAGACATTCAACCCTGTGAAGACCGTCAACGATCTCCTGCGCAAGGAGCACCAGTGATACACTTGCACCATCGCAGCTTGATGAAAAAATTTGGAAATATCACAATGAAAGTAGCGCGTTATTTTCTTGCACTTGTGGTGGCACTGTGTGCCCTCACAGCCTGGGCACAGCAGGTTGAGACTGTGCCAGGACAGGTGAATGAGATCAACCAGGAGCAGTTGTCGCAACTGGTGGGCGCCGTGACCGCGCCAGGCACGTGGACCGCAGTCAACAAGCGGCCTGCCATCGTGGATTTCAATGCCACGTGGTGCGGCCCGTGCCGCAAGTTGGGCGTGATTCTGAAGCAAGCAGCCCAGGCCTATGCCGGCAAGGTTGACTTCTACAGTATCGATGTCGACCACAACAAGCAGATAGCAAGCCAATTGGGCATAAGCAGCATCCCCTATGTGCTGTTTTGCCCGGTGGGAGAGCAGCCCCAGGCCAATGTGGGACTTATCACCCGTGAGCAACTCGACCAAATCATCACCGAGTTTTTGCTCAAGCCGGCGGCTCCGTGATGACTGCTTCCTGATAACCCAACAATAAAAAACGCAGAGCGCTCTAAATGAAGCTCTGCGTTTTTTCTTTGCGTGATATATCTAAGGTGGATCACTTCAGCACCTTGGTCACTTGGGTCGAGCCATCGGTATAGGTTGTCACTTTGATAGCAACGCCCTTGGCGGGCTCACCGCACTGCTGGCCGGCGAGATTATAATATCTCGTGGAGGCAATCGTCTTGGCAGCCTGCGTTTCAGCTACCGAAGTCACTACATTTCCACTCTCGGTATATTGGGCAATGGCCATTGGCACAAGAGCGCGCGCCGAGAATGATTCCCACTTCTTTTGAGGAGCCCAAGGAAAGAGGTAAGTGAAAGTTTCAGTCTCTTTAGTTGCGTCATTCTCATAGGTGAGATTTTCCTGTGCCCAATCCTCGACACAAGCAATGGCCTTGTCGGTATGGTAGACCACAGTGGGCTGGCATTGCTCGGCTGTTTTCGGGCCAGTGCCCTCCTTGTCGAAGGTGCCGTCGTCAAGGAAATTGAGCGAATGGTGGAAAGTGCCGCCACGCAGGTTGCGGCTGTTGACTGTAATGCCACCCTCTCTAACGCGTCGCGCTGGCAGCGTGATCACTGCATTGTCGTGAAAAACGACATATTTCAGTTTCATCACCTCGTTGGGACGTGGATGAATAAGAAATTGAGAGTCGGTTGCGCCAAAATTGGCAGGCATGTAGGTGTTGAGCTCGGTCGTGTAGCCTCCTTTCAGGCTGGCAGCAGCAGGCATGCTGTCGGCCTCGAGCACCGGGTTCAGATACATGTAGCCGCCATTGGCGGCATCTATCGAGTTGCAGTACTTTCCGCTTATTGTGTTGCCTGGAATCATCTTGCCCACATAGTCGCTCGCCTTGTAGCCCGAGGGTAGCAGGATGGCAATCCAGTTGTATTGCTTGAAGATGGCAGGATTGTCGACAACCATATTATTGGCAATTTGCTCGGCAGTGGGCTTTTGCTTTCTTGCCTCTGAGATTTCGTTCTCACTGCGTGCTATGAGCAAGCTATTGGTCAAGTTATTGTTGGTTAATGCCGCCGATTGCACACCTATGAGATTGTCGGTGAGCTCAAATGAGAATGAGCGCACATAATTTTCGGCATAGGCAAGGTCTTCGGAGCTGATTTTCTTTTCTCTCACGGTTACAGTTGCAACCTTATAGCCCCAACTGGACACAAAGTAAAATTGGTTGGAATTCAATCTGCCCACGCTGCCTGAGCTTCCGCCAGTGTAGATACTCGGGGTTCCATTGCCATTAATACTTTCGGAATTATAGGTTCCTGAATAAGCAAATCCATTGTGGCTGGCATCTTCCATCTTCACCATGTTCAGCACATTGCCGGCGTCGCTCACAACGGTGATGCTAGCTCCCCCAGGAAGATTAAGGTAGCCCTGTCCATACTCGAGCGTGTCGGTCTTATTAAGTTTCACAATTGCAGTAAAACCGTCCTGAGAAGTTGAGAACGCTTTGGTGTCGCCACTCACTGGAGACCACTGCAACTTGTTTCCTGTAAAATCAAACTTAGTTTCTCGTGCCAAGGTAGGCACGCAACACATTAGTCCCACGACTAAAGTGAGCAAAAGCTTGTTCATAATCCTTTTCTTTTAATAAGTGTATTCTGTTTGTGATTAACTATATATTTTTTTTTTTCGCAAAAAATCGTGCAAATATACATGAATTTTTATTCTAAAGGATGATTTGTAATTGAAAATAAGAGTTATTGAACACTAATTATAACAAATAGACATGGATATTGCTGAAATAGGTAGGGGAGTTGAAAGTGTAATGATTTATTAAAAAATGCTCCTCGTGCCAATAGATAAAGGGGCATGAGGAGCATCGCGAAATGAAATGATTGCGAGAGGGGAGAAGTTACCTTAAATAAGAAGCACCACGTTGTCGAAGAAGAGCTTCACCGAGATGGCAAGCAGAATGATGCCGAAAAACTTGCGGATAAAGTAAATGCCGCTCGCGCCCAGCAAGCGTTGCACAAAGTCGGTGGCCTTGATCACGATCCACACCCAGGCCATGTTGAGCGCCAGGGCTATCATGATGTTGATGTCGGCATACATGGCCTTCAGTGAGATGAGCGTGGTGAATGAGCCGGCGCCGGCAAGCAACGGGAACACCAGCGGCACCAGGGTGGCTTCTTTCACGGGGCCGTTGTTCTTGAAAATCTCGATGTCGAGTATCATCTCGAGTGCCATGAAGAATATCAAGATGGCTCCTGCCACGGCAAACGACTGGATGTTGCAGCCAAAAAGCTTCAAGATGAAGTTGCCGCCATAGAAGAAGCCCACCATCAAGCCCCATGAGAGCAGGGTGGCCTTGGTGGCACTCACGGTCTTGCCTTTTTCCTTGAGCTGCAATATGATAGGTATCGAACCTATGATATCGATAATGCCGATTAATACCAGAAAGGCCGAGAGTATCTGCTGAAAATTCAATTGGTTAAATCCTAACATAAAGATGCTTTAATAATATAGATTGTGGTGCAGGAACAATTCCTACAATGCAAAGATAGCTGAAAAAAATGACAATGCAAAACTCCTAAATAAATGTAAATAGAGTATAAAAGTGTGGCTTCGTGCTAAATTATAATAATATCTTTCGATTCGTTGGTGAAACGAGTTATTTTATTTAATTTTGCATGGTTTTCCCGAGTATAGGCGAAAGCCATCAAAATATATTAAAAAATATAACTTTGATGAGAAAAACTAAAAAGGCAACCCTGATTCTCGAGGATGGCAGCACATTTGAGGGAATCTCATTTGGAGCCGAAACCTCTCGTTCGGGCGAGGTTGTTTTTAACACCGCCATGACGGCGTATCCCGAAAGTCTCACCGATCCTTCCTATATGGGTCAAATCCTAGTTTCAACTTATCCGCTCATTGGCAACTATGGCGTGCCGTCGCGAGTCATCACCAATGGCATGAGCGACTTTCTCGAGAGCGAGAAAATCTATCCCGAGGCCATCGTGTGCCAGAATTACTCCTGGGACTACAGCCACTGGGACGCTGCGAGCAGCCTGGCCAGCTGGCTCCAGGAAGAGGGCGTGATAGGCCTGGCCGGCGTCGACACCAGGGCGCTCACCAAGATATTGCGCGAGCGCGGCTCAATGCTGGGCAAGATTGTGGTGGAAGGCTGCGACGATGTAGACTTCTACGACCCCAACAAGGAGAACCTGGTGGCCAAGGCCAGCTGCACCAGCGTGCGGGAATATGGCATGGGCAACGCCAAGCGCGTGCTCTTGCTCGACTGCGGCGTGAAAAACAATATCATACGCTGCCTGGTGAAGCGCGGCGCCCATGTGATAAGGGTGCCCTGGAATTACGATATCAACTCGGTTGACTACGATGGCCTGTTCATCGCCAACGGCCCTGGCAATCCCGACTTTGCCGAGCGCACGGTCGAGAACGTGCGCCGCGCCTTGGTCATCGGCAAGCCTATATGCGGCATCTGCATGGGCAACCAGTTGCTCTCCAAGGCAGCCGGCGCCACCATCTATAAATTGAAATATGGCCACCGCAGCCAAAACCAACCCGTGCGGGAGGTGGGCACCGACCGCTGCTACATCACCTCGCAAAACCACGGCTTCGCGGTCGACGTCTCGACTCTGGGCAGCGACTGGGAGCCTTACTTTGAAAACATGAACGACGGCACCAACGAGGGAATACGCCACAAGACCAAGCCGTTCTTCTCGACGCAATTCCATCCCGAGGCTTGCGGCGGTCCAACCGACACCGAGTTTATCTTCGACAAATTTATGGATTACTTAAAATAAAGAGGAGGAGCCTACGATAATGAACAAGAACACTGAAATCAAGAAAGTATTGATACTGGGCTCTGGCGCCCTCAAGATAGGCGAGGCTGGCGAGTTTGACTACTCAGGCTCTCAAGCCCTGAAGGCGCTCAAAGAGGAAAACATCGAGACCGTTCTCATCAATCCAAATATTGCTACGGTGCAAACCAGCGACGAGTTTGCCGACAAAATCTACTTCCTGCCAGTCACTCCCTATTTTGTAGAGAAGGTGATTGCCAAGGAGAAGCCCGATGGCATCCTGCTCTCGTTTGGCGGACAGACCGCCCTGAACTGCGGCGTGGCACTCTACAAGAACAAAATTCTCGAAAAATACAACGTGCAGGTGCTCGGCACTCCCGTCGAGGCCATTATGAACACCGAGGACCGCGAACTTTTCATCGAAAAACTCGATGAAATCGACGTGAAGACCATCAAGAGCGAGGCTGTGGAGAACCTCGACGACGCCATCAAGGCTGCCAGCGAGGTGGGCTACCCGGTGATTGTGCGCGCTGCTTATGCCCTGGGTGGCCTGGGCAGCGGCTTCTGCGACAATGAGCAGGAACTGCGCACCCTGGTTGAGAAGGCACTGTCGTTCTCTCCCCAAGTGCTGGTAGAGAAATCGCTCAAGGGCTGGAAAGAGATAGAATATGAGGTGGTGCGCGACCGCTTCGACAACTGCATCACCGTGTGCAACATGGAGAACTTCGACCCGCTGGGCATCCACACGGGCGAGAGCATCGTTGTGGCACCGTCGCAGACGCTCAACAACGCCGACTATCACAAGTTGCGTGAGCTGGCAATCAAGATCATACGCCACATTGGCATCGTGGGCGAGTGCAACATCCAGTATGCCTACGACCCGCAGTCGATGGATTACCGTGTGATTGAGGTGAACGCCCGCCTGAGCCGCAGTTCGGCCTTGGCATCCAAGGCCACGGGCTATCCGCTCGCCTTTGTGGCAGCCAAGTTGGGCCTGGGCTACGGCCTCTTCGACCTGAGCAACTCGGTGACCAAGGTCACCAGCGCCTTCTTCGAGCCGGCACTCGACTACATCGTGTGCAAGATACCCCGCTGGGACCTGGGCAAGTTCCACGGTGTGAAGCGCGAGATAGGCTCGTCGATGAAATCGGTGGGCGAGGTGATGGCTATAGGCCGCAGCTTCGAGGAAGTGATTCAGAAAGGCCTGCGCATGATAGGCCAGGGCAAGCACGGCTTCATCGAGAATGCCCCCATGCCTATTGCCGACATCGAGAAGTCGCTCAAGGAGCCTACCGACCGACGCATCTTTGTCATCGAGGCTGCCATGCGCAATGGCTACACCGTTGACCAAATTCACGACCTCACCAAGATCGACAAGTGGTTCCTCTACAAGCTGCAGAACTTGATCGACACTGCCAAGGAGCTTGAATCCTACGATGAAATCGACGATCTTTCCGCCGACTTGCTGCGCCTGGCCAAAGAGCAGGGCTTCAGCGATTTCCAAGTGGCTCGTGCAGTGCTTAAAAATAAACTCACCGGCAACGGTCATGCCGACAACTTGAAGGTGCGTGCCTTGCGCAAGCGCTACGGCATCCTGCCTGTGGTGAAGCAAATCGACACCCTGGCAGCCGAGTATCCCGCCAAGACCAACTACCTGTATCTCACCTACAATGGCCGGTACAACGACATCGACTATGAGCACGACGGCAAGTCGGTGATTGTGCTTGGCTCGGGAGCCTATCGCATAGGCAGCTCGGTGGAGTTTGACTGGTGCAGCGTGAATGCCCTGGCCACGGTGAAGCGCGAAGGCTGGCGCTCGGTGATGATCAACTACAACCCCGAGACCGTGTCGACCGACTACGACATGTGCGACCGCCTCTACTTCGACGAACTCACCTTTGAGCGCGTGATGGATATCATCGAGCTCGAGCAGCCCCACGGCACAATCTTGTCGACAGGCGGCCAGATACCCAACAACCTTGCCATGCGTCTCGATGCCGAGCATGTGACCATACTTGGCACCCAAGCCCGCGATATCGACAATGCCGAAGACCGGCACAAGTTCTCGGCCATGCTCGACAAGCTGGGCATCTCGCAACCAGCCTGGCGCGAGTTGACCTCGATGGACGACATCCACGAGTTTATCAACGAGGTGGGCTACCCGGTGCTGGTGCGCCCGTCGTATGTGCTCTCGGGCGCTGCCATGAATGTGTGCTCCAACGACGACGAGCTCGAGCGCTTCTTGCGCCTGGCTGCCAATGTGTCGCATGAGCATCCTGTGGTGGTGACTCAGTTTATACAGAATGCCAAGGAGATAGAGTGGGACTGCGTGGCCCAGAATGGCGAAATCAAGCTCTACGCCTGTAGCGAGCACATCGAGTTTGCCGGCGTGCACTCGGGCGATGCCACCATCCAGTTCCCCGCCCAGAAGCTCTATATCGAGACCGTGCGCCGCATCAAGAAGATAAGCGGCAAGATTGCCAAGGCCCTGCACATCAGTGGCCCCTTCAACATCCAGTATATGGCCAAGAACAACGATATCATGGTCATTGAGTGCAACTTGCGTGCCTCGCGCAGCTTCCCATTTGTGTCGAAGGTGTTGAAACTCAACTTTATCGACCTGGCTACCAAGGTGATGCTGGGCATACCGGTAGAGAAGCCCAATAAGAATATATTCGACTTCGACTATGTGGGCATCAAAGCCTCACAATTCTCCTTCTCCCGCTTGCAAGGTGCCGACCCGGTGCTGGGCGTCGACATGTCGTCGACCGGCGAGGTGGGCTGCCTGGGCGAGAACACAAGCGAGGCCTTGCTCAAGTCGATGCTCTCGGTGGGGCACCGCATCCCTCGCAAGGGCATATTGCTGAGCACGGGTCCGGCCAAGCAGAAGGCCGACTTGCTCGACTCGGCAATCAAACTTGCCAAGAAGGGCTACAAACTCTATGCCACGGGCGGCACCCACAAGTTCTTGAACGACAACGGCGTGCCTGCTATCCTGGCGCACTGGCCCAGCGAGCCCGACCAGGAGCCGCAAGCCCTCGACCTCTTGCACCGCAAGCAGATTGACCTGGTGGTGAATATTCCTAAGAATTTAACGCCCAGCGAGTTGACCAATGGTTACAAGATACGTCGTGCTGCGGTCGATCTCAATGTGCCGCTCATCACCAATGCGCGCCTGGCTGCCGCCTTTATCGACGCATTCTGCGACCTCACGCTCGATGATATCGAAATCAAGAGTTGGGATGAATATTGATTTTAATTGATTGACGATAAGTAGCAAAAGCCACACCCACACAGCGTCGTGGCTTTTGCTGTTTTAATAGGGCAAAACTATGGGCCGACAGCGAGTATTCAAATTCAAGCACTTCGATGTGCTCAACGACAAAACCGCGATGAAGGTGGGCACCGACGGCGTGCTGCTGGGAGCCTGGTGCGATGTGGCCGGGGCCCGGCGAGTGCTCGATGTGGGCACGGGCTGTGGCGTGATTGCCCTCATGGTGGCGCAACGCAACAGCGAGGCCACGATTCTGGGTATCGACATAGATGCCGCCGGGGTGCAGGAGGCTGCCTATAATTTTGCGCATTCTCCCTGGAGCGACCGGCTCGAGGCCCGCCTGGAAGACTTCAACCGCTACACTGCGGGCGAACCGCTCGATTTAATTGTGTCGAATCCTCCGTTTTTCACCAATGGCGTCATGCCGCCTGAGCAAGCGAGAATGAATGCCCGGCACACAAGCACGCTCAACTATGCCACGCTCATTTCCAAGTCGAGGCAGTTGCTGTCGCCGGCTGGAATTTTGTCGATGATTACGCCTTGCGATGCACATCAAGAAATAGTTGAACAATGCGCTTTTAATAGTTTAAATATAAAGAGATTGACAAGTGTAATTGCTGTCGATGGCGCTAAGCCCAAGCGCGAGTTGTGGGAAATCACACCAGCAAGGTGCGACATGGCGGTAGGGGAGATTGTGATAGAGAAATCCCCCTTGCAGTACACCCAGGAGTACCGCGACTTGTGTCACGATTTTTACCTGAAATTCTGACGCCAGGTTTCATAATCGGGAGAACAGCTGGGCCACGGCTTGGTCGTATTTCTCGATGGTGGTTGCCTTGTGTATGAGTTTGCAGCTTTTTGCGTCGGCATTGGGCAGATACATTTCCCAGAATGCTTTCATCTTGCTGAGGAGTTGAGCCGGGCCACCGCTGGCAAGCAGCCGCTGGTATTGGCCGTAGAGCTTGTCGTGAAATGCCTGGTAGTGAGCCTTGTCGGCTTTCTCGGGCTCGAGTAGTGCCGGATTGGCCACAAGAGCTCGGCCTATCATCACGCCGGCAAGTGTGGGGTGGGCTGCTCGCACTTCATCGACGTCGTCCAGGCTATGCAGCTCGCCATTGTAGACAACGGGGTAAGGCGAGGCGTGTAGTAAATCGTCAAATTGTCTCATGTTGATTTCACCCTTGTATTGCTGCAGGCCCGTGCGTGGATGCACGGTGATGTGGGTGGGGTTGATGATCGACATCAAGGGCAGCACCTGCCTCCACTCGTCGTCGCCGGCATATCCCAGCCGCATTTTGACTGAATATCGCACACCGTCGATGGCAGCAAGTGCTTCAAACAATGCTTTAACTTTATCGGCATAACACAATATTCCTGAACCTTTTGCATGGCGTGCAATGGGTGGAAACGGGCAACCCATGTTGATGTCGATTTCAGTGTAGCCTAGCGCTTTCAACCTCGATGCCATCGTCACGGCGTCGGGCGGGGCGCAGGCGAGAATTTGCGGCACAAAATGCATGCCCTGGTTGTGCTCGGGAAGCACGTCGCGCAAGTCGCGGCTCATGATGCCGCCGTGCTGGATGCGCATGAAAGGGGAGTAGTAGCAGTCGATTCCGCCAAACACCAAGGCATGCGAGCGGCGCCACACGTGGTCGGTGTAGCCTTGTAGCGGAGCCGAGTATATGTGAAAGTGCTGGTTCATCTTCACAAAGTTACGCAATTCGATTAAAAATGTGTATATTTGCAACGCTTTTTATCGCAACATATAGTATTTCATGATTTCGATACAAGACCTGAAAGTGGAATTTAGCAGCCAGCTGCTCTTCGACAACGTGAGCTTTGTCATCAACAAGAAGGACAAGATAGCTCTCGTGGGCAAGAACGGAGCCGGCAAGTCGACGATGCTCAAAATCATCGCTGGCCTGCAGTCGCCCACGAGCGGCATTGTTTCGAAGTCGGACGACCTCACAATAGGATATCTGCCTCAGCAGATGGTGCTTGTCGACCACTACACGGTGAAAGAGGAGGTGATGCGGGCCTTTGACCACATCAAGGAGCTCGACGCCCAAATTGCCAAGATGAACCAGGAACTCGCTGAGCGCACCGACTATGAGAGCGAGAGTTACCAGGACCTGATCGACCGACTGACCCACAAGAACGACCTGCGTGCCATGTATCAGAGCGAGAACTACGAGGCCGAGATTGAGAAGACGCTCATCGGCCTGGGCTTTGAGCGCACCGATTTCGACCGGCCCACGCGGGAGTTCAGCGGTGGCTGGCGCATGCGCATTGAGATTGCCAAGCTCTTGCTGCGCCGTCCCGATGTGCTGCTGCTCGACGAGCCCACCAATCACCTCGACATCGAGTCGATACAATGGCTTGAGAATTTCTTGAAAGTGCACGCCAATGCCTTGCTGCTGGTGAGCCACGACCGTGCCTTTATCGACAATGTGACCAACCGCACCATCGAGATATCGTGTGGCAAGATATATGACTACAGCGTGAATTATTCCCACTTTGTGCAACTGCGCAAGGAGCGTGTGGAGCAGCAGATGCGGGCCTATGAGAACCAGCAGAAGATGATTCACGACATGCAGGAATTCATAGAGCGCTTCCGCTACAAGCCCACCAAGGCCGTGCAGGTGCAAAGCCGCATCAAGCAGCTGGCCAAGATTGTGCCCATCGTGGTCGACGAGGTCGACACCTCTCACTTGAGGCTCAAGTTCCCGCCGGCTCCGCGCTCGGGCGACTACCCGGTGATTGCCGAGGACGTGAGTAAAACCTACGGCGAGCACAATGTGTTTCACGACGTCACATTCACCATCAAGCGTGGCGAGAAAGTAGCCTTTGTGGGCAAGAACGGCGCGGGCAAGTCTACCCTGGTGAAGTGCATCATGGGCGAGATCCCCTATGAGGGCAACCTCAAAATCGGCCACAACGTGAAGATTGGCTACTTTGCCCAAAACCAGGCCCAACTGCTTGACGAGAGCCTCACGGTTTACGACACCATCGACCAGGTGGCTGTGGGCGACATACGCACCCGCATCAACGACATTCTGGGCGCCTTCATGTTTGGCGGCCCAGCCTCGGAGAAGAAGGTGAAGGTGCTCTCGGGAGGCGAGAAGAGCCGCCTGGCCATGATCAGGCTGCTGCTGCAACCCGTCAACTTGCTCATCATGGATGAGCCCACCAACCACCTCGACATGCGCACCAAGGACATCCTGAAGGATGCCATCAAGGACTTCGACGGCACGGTGATTGTGGTTTCGCACGACCGCGACTTCCTCGACGGGCTGGTCGAGAAGGTGTATGAGTTTGGCGGCGGGCTTGTGAAGGAGCACCTGTGTGGCATCTATGAGTTCCTGGCCGAGAAGAACATGGCCTCGCTTCATGAGCTCGAGGCAACGGAAAAATCGCAGAATTCAGCCAGCAATGCCGATGTTGAACCTAAGGTTAAGCAGTCGAAACTTAACTATCAGGAACAAAAAGAATTCAATAAGCGAGTGAAGCAGGCCGAACGACATGTGTCGGAGCTGGAGCACCACGTCAACGACCTGGAGCAGCAAATCAAGAAAATTGAGGACCTGCTTGCCACGGGTGCTGCGGTCGACCCCGATATTTACACCAAGCACGCTGCTCTCAACGACGAGCTTGAGCAGACCATGACCGAGTGGGAGCGTGCTGGCGAGGAATTGGAAAATCTGAAACAAACATAAAACAACTATTAATTTTGAATTAGTCAATGAAAAAATCGACAAAATTATTTTTATCATTGGCCTTGTTATCAACAATGACAATGACAGCAGGAAGTCTCAACAAGGGCGTCGACCCCAGTAATCTCGACACCAGCGTAAGCCCTGGTGAGGATTTCTATCAGTATGCCTGCGGCGGCTGGATGAAAGCCAACCCGCTCGACCCGCAGTATTCTCGCTTCGGCACATTCGACCAGTTGGCCGAGAACAACCGTGCGCAATTGAAAGACTTGATTCTGGGCTTGAGCCAGTCGACCCACGCCCAAGGCAGCAATGAGCAGAAGGTGGCCGACATTTTCAACCTGGGCATGGACAGCGTGCGCCTCAACCGCGAGGGCAGCAATCCACTGGCTCAAGAACTCGCAAAAATCAAGAGTGCCAAAAAAGGCGATTACACCGCGCTCATCGCCTGGATGCACAATGGCATCGCAGGTCCATTCTTCCAGAGCGGCGTGATGGCCGATTTCAAGAACTCCAACATGAATCGCTTCTACCTCTACAGTGGCGGCATGTGCCTGGGCGACCGCGACTACTATCTTGAGAACGACGCCAACACCAAGAAGGTGCGCGAGGCATTTCTCACCTATGTGCAGAAGGTGATGCAACTGGCTGGCTACAAGGCCGGCGACGTCAAGAAGGCTGCCAAAAGCATCTTGAAAATCGACACCCAGCTGGCCCGGGTCGCTCTCACCCGTGAGCAGTCGCGCGACTACAGCCTGCTCTACAACCTCTACAGCCTCGACAAGCTCAAGCAAGATTTCCCCAACATCGACTGGGACAGCTATTTCAAGGCCATAGGCGTGAACGGCGTGACCGAGGTGTGCGTGACCGAGCCTAAGGCTCTTGCCGAGGCCAACAAGCTGCTTGGCTCACTCAAGGAATCGGAGGTGCGCGATTATCTCGCATTCTACTATATCGACGCTGCCGCCCCCTACTTGAGCGACGACTTTGTGAATGCCAACTTCGACATTTACTCCCGCGCCATGCAGGGCAAGCAAGTGTTGCAACCCCGCTGGAAGCGCGCTCTGGGCGTGCCCAACAACCTGCTGGGCGAGGCCGTGGGCCAACTCTATGTCAAGAAGTATTTCCCCGAGGAGAGCAAGAAGAAGATGGCCAAGCTCGTCGACAACCTGCGCATCGCCCTGGGCGAGCACATTGCCAACCTCACCTGGATGAGCCCTGCCACCAAGGTGAATGCCCTGGTCAAGCTCAACAGCTACACCGTGAAGATTGGCTACCCCGACAAGTGGTTTGACTACAGCAAGGCCACAGTTGACCCCTCGCTGAGCTACTGGAGCAATGTGGTGGGCCTCAAGCAATTTATGGCACAATACCAATACTCACAATTTGGCAAGCCCGTCGACAAGGACCGCTGGCAGATGACGCCCCAGACCGTCAACGCCTACTACGACCCGTCGACCAATGAGATATGTTTCCCTGCAGGCATCCTGCAAAAGCCCTATTTTGACCCCGATGCCGACGATGCCACCAACTATGGCGCCATAGGCGTGGTGATAGGCCACGAGATGACTCACGGATTTGACGACCAGGGCCGTCACTTCGACCAGAATGGCAATATGGTGGACTGGTGGACCAAGGAAGACGCCGAGGCCTTCAATGTGCTCGCCAAGAAACTGGGTGCTCAATACAGCGCCGAGATTGTGGCCGACACCGTTCATGCCAACGGCACCTTCACCATGGGCGAGAACATAGGCGACCACGGCGGCCTGCGTGTGTCGTACAGCGCCTTCAAGAAGACCGCCGAGGGCCAGAGCAATGAGAAGATCGACGGGTTCACCCCCGACCAGCGTTTCTTCTTGAGCTATGCCAACGTGTGGGCCAATAATATCACCCGCGAGGAGATATTGCGCCGCACCAAGGTCGACCCGCACTCGCTGGGCAAGAACCGCGTGAACGTGGCCCTGCGCAACCTTGACCCATTCTTCAAGGCATTCGACATCAAGCCAGGCGACAAGATGTGGCGTGCCCCCGAAGACCGCGTTACCATTTGGTAAACTCCTTTAAAATTACACAAAAAGACGCCGCCGGTAAAATTCGACGGCGTTTTTTGCGTTTAATAGAGAAAAAATTGGTATATTTGTAGGTTGATATACACTATCAACTCCATACAGAAATTTAAACAAAAATATACTTGACGATATGAAATTCAACATTCAAAGTAAGCTTTTGCTGTCGCACCTTTCGGCTGTGAGCAAAGTAGTAAATTCCAAGAACAAACTCTCTATTCTCGACAATTTCCTTTTCAACCTCGAGGGCGACCGGCTGGTGATCACCGGCAGCGACCAGGAAACCACGTTGACCTCGGCCGTGGAGGTGCAGGATGCCGAGGGGGGCGGCAAGTTTGCTGCCAACGTGAAGACGCTTCTCGACATGCTCAAGTCGCTGCCCGACACCGCCATGTCGTTTGACATCAACGATGAGAACCTTGAGATCAACATCACCTACTTGAATGGTAAGTTTAATTTCATTGGCGTCAATGGCAACGAGTTCCCCACCAAGGCCGAGAGTGATGAGGAACCCAAGGTGTTCACCCTGCCCATCAAGAAGGTGGTCGACGGCATACGCCACACCATCTTTGCCGTGGGCACCGACGACATGCGCCCTGTGATGATGGGCGTGTTCTGGGATATCAAGCCCGACGAGATTGTGTTTGTGGCCAGCGACACCCACAAGCTGGTGCGCTTCCGCGAGCTCAACACCAGCACGGGTCTGGAGCAGTCGTTTATCCTGCCCACCAAGCCTGCCGCCATCTTGAGCAGCATCCTCGACAAGGCTGAGGGCGACGTGAAGATTACCGTCGACAGCAAGAGCGCCACTTTTGAAACTGCTGAATACACGCTCTCGTGCCGCTTTGTGAATGGCCGCTATCCCAACTACAACTCGGTGATACCGCAGTCGAGCCAATTCAGCGTGAACGTTGATCGCCAGCTCTTTGTCAACGCATTGCGCCGCGTGTCGGTCTTCACCAGCTCGAGCGGCCTTGTGAAGCTGGAACTGCGACCCAACGAGATTTTCATGTCGACCCAGGATGTTGACTACTCCACCTCGGCCGAGGAGCGCGTGAGCTGCGATTACGAGGGCGACCCGATGGCAATAGGCTTCAACGACGAGAATATCATCGATGTGCTCAACAACATCGAGTCGCAGGAAGTGATCCTGAAGCTCATGGACTCGTCTAAAGCCGGCATTTTCTTGCCCGCCGAGCAGAATGACGACGAGGACCTCTTGATTCTCTTGATGCCCATGATGCTCTAGTTGTGAGCTCTATATCCCCATAACGTAGTTTTAGCGTAAAAAAAATATCACATTGAAATGGAACTGAAATTAAAAAAGCCGCTCATCTTCTTTGATCTAGAGACTACCGGAATCAACATCACCAAAGACAAGATTGTGGAGATCTCGCTTATCAAGGTGATGCCCAACGGTGAAGAAATACAGAAGACCCGCCGCCTCAATCCCGGGATGCACATTCCCGAGCAGTCGACGGCCATACACCACATCACCGACGACGACGTGAAGGATTGCCCCACGTTTAAGCAGATTGCCAAGGACCTGGCTCGCATCTTTGAGGGATGCGACGTGGCCGGTTTCAACAGCAACCGCTTTGATGTGCCCATGCTTGAGCAGGAATTTCTCAATGCCGGCGTCGATTTTGATTTCTCCAACTGCAAGTTTGTCGACGTGCAGACCATCTTCCACAAGAAGGAGCAACGCAACCTGGTGGCTGCCTACAAGTTTTATTGCGGCAAGGACCTGGGCGACGTGGCTCACTCGGCCAATGGCGACACCATGGCCACCTACGAGGTGCTCAAGGCCCAGCTCGACCGTTATCCCGACCTGGAGAACGACGTCGACTGGCTGTCGAACTACTCGAGCCAAAACAAGAATGTGGACTTGGCTGGCCGCATGATTTACAACGAGCAAGGCGTGCCGGTGTTCAACTTCGGCAAGTACAAGGGCAGGGCAGTGGCCGACGTGCTCAAGCACGACACTGGCTACTATGGCTGGATGATGCAGGGCGACTTCCCGCTCAACACCAAGAAGATGCTCACCAAGATTAAAATGAATTTGAAATAAATATTGTTTATTGCATGAGGCGTTTCTTATTGATCGTGACGATGTGGGCCTGCTGTTGTGGCGCCGCCCTTGCCCAGGAGTTGAATTGCAGTGTTGAAATCAATGCCGACAAGGTGTCGAATGCCAACAAGGACGTGTTTACTGCGCTGAAAAATGCGATCACAGAGTATATGAACACCAACAAGTGGACCAATATGCAAATCGCTACCAATGAGAAAATTCAGTGCAAATTGTTCTTCACCATCAGCAAGTATGACGACGGCAGCAACACCATGTCGGGCGACTTGCAGATACAATCGACCCGGCCGGTCTACAATGCCTCCTACACGACGACCATCATCAATTTCAAGGATACCAAGGTGAGCTTCACCTATCAGGAAAACGAGCCCTTGGTGTTCTCGGAGACCGAGATGGAGAGCAACCTGACCGCAATCCTCAACTTCTGGGCCTACATGATTATCGCCGCCGATTGCGACACCTTTGAACTGAATGGCGGCGCTCCCTATTATGAGCGCGCCGCCAGCGTGGTGCGCCTGGCTCAAAGCACGAGCGAGACGGGGTGGAAGCAATTTGAGGACACCAAAAACCGCTCGGCAGTGCTGAGTGCCTTCACCGACAAGGCCACGGCCAACATCCACGAGGTGCTCTACAACTATCATCGCCTGGGCCTTGATGTGATGGTCGTGAGTCCCGACAAGGGACGCTCCGAGATCACCAAGTCGCTCGACTTGCTCAAGAAGGTCTACGACGCCTCGTCGATGTCGGTGTGCCTGTCGATGTTTAAGGACGCCAAGCTCGACGAGCTGGTCAACGTGTACTCCAAGGCCAACTTGAGCGAGAAGCAATCGGTATATGAAGTGCTCTACTCCATGTATCCCACCGAAACCGAGCGCCTCGACAAGATAAAGAAGGAGGACTCTACCAACTAGCGCATGCTTACCCGACTCTATATTTCAAACTACGCCCTCATCGATCAGCTCGAAATCGAGTTTAGCGATGGGTTGACGATTATCACTGGCGAAACTGGAGCTGGAAAATCAATCATTCTGGGCGCGCTGTCACTCATACTGGGTGAGCGTGCCGATAGTCATGCGATACGCCACAAGCAGTCTAAAACCATCGTCGAGGCCACCTTTGATATCCAGGGCTATCACCTGGAGGATTTCTTTAAGGACAACGACATCGACTTCTATGAGCATGAGTGCATCATGCGTCGCGAGATTGGAGCCAGTGGCCGGTCGCGGGCATTTATCAACGACACGGCCGTGAGCCTCTCGACGCTCAAGGAGCTGGCCACCCGCTTGGTCGACATCCACTCGCAGCACAGCAACATGCTGCTCTCCAAGCCTCAATTTCAGCTCTCGGTGCTCGACCATATTGCTGGCGATGGGGCAGCGCTAGCCCACTATCGCAAGAAATATCAGCATTACCGAGAGTTGCGGCAGCAACTGGCCGAGCTCAAGGAGGCCAACGAGCGGGGCAAGGCCGAAATCGATTACCTGCGCTTTCAGCTCAACCAGTTTGATGAGCTCAAGCTGCAACCTGGCGAGGACGTGGAGCTTGAGGAGCTGCAAAACAAGTTGAGCAACGTGAGCCAGTCGAAGGAAGCCCTTTGGGCTGTGGAGTCGGCGCTCGACGGCGAGGAAAACTCCATCATCTCGCAGTTGTCGTCGTTGTCGCGCCAGCTTGCCGACACCGAGAAGAACCTGAGTGAAATCGACGGGATGAGCGAGCGCATGCAGTCGGCGGTGATTGAGTTGAAAGACATTGCCCAGACGGTGATGAGCGTCAACGACAGCCTGACCGACGACCCGCAACAGCTTTCCCAAGTGAGCGAGCGGCTCGATGCCATCTATTCGCTCGAGCGCAAGTATAGCGTGAACACGGTAGACGAATTGCTCGATATCGAGAAGAAATTCAAGCAGCAGGCTGCCGACATCGACAACAGCGACGAGCACATTCACGCCGTTGAGCAGCAATTGAACCAGCAGGAAAGCGAGCTGAAAGACCTGGCAGGCAAGCTCACGGCAATGCGCAAGCAGGCAGCCACTCGATTTGTGGCTCAGCTTCTTCCCGACGCGCAATCGCTGGGCATGAAGAACTTGCAGTTTAAGATTAATTTCAGCCCGGTTGACTTCGGCCCCTCGGGGTGCGACGTGGTGGAGTTTCTCTTTGCCTTCAACAAGAATCAGGAGTTGCTCCCGGTCAAGGACACTGCCTCGGGCGGCGAGATATCGCGCCTCATGCTCTGCATCAAGGCACTCATAGCTCGCAGCATGCACTTGCCCACCATCATCTTCGACGAGGTCGACACGGGCGTCTCGGGCGACGTAGCCAGCCGCATAGGCGACGTGATGGGCGACATCGCCAAGCACATACAGGTGATTGCCATCACCCACTTGCCCCAGGTGGCCGCTCATGGCAAGCAGCACCTGAAGGTGTACAAGACCGACGTGGCCGACGCCACAATCACGAGTGTGAAAGTGCTTGACAGCGAGCAGCATGTGCTCGAGATAGCCCGCATGCTCAGTGGCAGGGATGTGAACCAGGCTGCCATCGACAACGCCAAGTCGCTCATCGCTTCAAGCGAGTAATTGATGAAAATCGTGGCGCGATAATTTGAATACCCGCCCATTTTACGGTAACTTTGCAAAAAAATATTTAAATACATAATATGATTAATCGTGTTTTGATACGCACCAAGGTGATACAAATGTTGTATTCCTATCAGCTCACTAAGGCCGACAAGTCGCTCACCAAGGCTAAAAAGGAATTGCAACAAAGCCTTGACAAGTCTTATGAGCTTTACAACGCATTGCTCCAGCTCATCATCGATCTCACCGACCTGCAAGAGCGAGAAATCGACGATGCCAAGCACAAGTTCTTGCCTACACGCGAGGAGTTGAACCCCAACATGCGCTTTGTTGAGAACCAGCTCGTAGAGAAGCTGCGCGGCAATGAGAAACTTCAGAAATTTGTGACCGACAACAACATCACTTGGCGCGACGACGAGATCTTCCTGCGCCTGCTGCTCTTCAAGGTGACCAGCAGCGAGGAGTATAAGACCTACATGGCCATGGAGAAGACCGACTTTGCAAGCGACTGCGAGGTGTGGTATCAACTCATGAAGAAGGTGATACTGCCCGACGACGACGTGCTCGACCATCTCGAGAACCTCTCGGTGTACTGGAACGACGACGACCTTGAAATCATGGGCCAATTTGTGATGAAAACCATCCGCAAGATTGCCGATGGCGTAGACGATCCCATTTCGCCCAAATACAAGGACGAGGAAGACAGCAAGTTTGGCGAGCAACTGTTCACCAAGTCGATCGACGAGCGTGTTGAGAACGATCAGCTCATCGACAAGTTTGTGCGCAGCGAGCGCTGGGACACTGCCCGCATCGCGCTCATGGACCGCATCATCATGTGCACGGCAATCACCGAAATCAAGGATTTCCCCAGCATTCCCGTGAATGTGACCATGAATGAGTATATCGAGCTTGCCAAGAACTTCAGCACGCCTCACAGTGGCCAGTTTGTGAATGGCATTCTCAATGCTGTGGTCAAGTACCTGCGCGACCGCGGTGTGGTTGTGAAACAATAAAATGAAATAATAACCAAATAAAAATAATCAAACAATTATGTTAGACGTTATCTTACTTCAAGCAAAGGGTTCTGCCGATGGCGGCAGCATGATGTCGATGTGGCTTCCCCTCATTCTTATCTTTGGTATTTTCATCTGGATGTCGTGGAGCAGCCAGCGCAAGGAGAAAAAACGCCAAGCCAATTTCTACGACAGCCTGAGCGTGGGCAGCAAGGTGATGACCAAGTCGGGCATGGTGGGCAAGATCAAAGACATCAAGGCCGACACCGTGGAGCTGGAGATTGCCGACGGCGTGAAGGTGACCGTGATCAAGCAAGGTCTTGAAGCCGTGCCAGCCAATCTGAACCAGCCTAAGACCTCGGGCAAGTAAAAAAAAGTTGTTTTAAGCCCCCTCTGAGTCCACAACATGCCAAGCAAGTTGATAGGCAAATTTAAAATTAGAGCGAAATCGAAGCTCACGCGCTCGATTTTGCTCTACTTGGTGTTTGTCGTCATCTCGGCCATGTTTTGGTATTTCATCACGCTTAACAAGGATGTGCAGCAAGACATCACCTTTCAGTTTGAAATCACCAATTTGCCCAAGAGCGTGACCATGATTGACGACGCGCCGTCGGTAATCAATGTCACGGTGCGCGACAAGGGCTCGGCTTTTTTGAAATATTCCTTGTTTTCATCGTTGAAGATTAAGGTGAACTTCGCCGATTTTGCCGAGGCCAATTCAGGGTATTTCAGAATGAATGCCGTGCAGCTGCGCAATGCGGTGAAGAAGCATCTGAATCGCGAGGCCTTGATTGTGAGCTTGTTGCCCAGCGAGATTAACTTGAAATTCACCAATCTGCCAGGCAAGAAAGTGCCCATCAGGCCCGACTGGAATATCGAGGCCAACATTCAATATGAGGTGTATGGCACTCCCACGCTGAGCCAGGACTCGGTGATGGTGTATTCCGACCGGGAGACGCTTGCCGAAATCAATGAGGTGTATACTTACCATGCCGAGGCTACCAACCTGACCGATACCTTGAGGCGTGAGCTCACCATCGCTCCGATACGGGGTGCCAAGATCGTGCCGCGCACGGTGACCCTGATGGTGCCTGTGGAACAGCTCATCGAGAAGCACAAGAATGTGAATATCACTGTGAGAAACACGCCGCCCGACGTGAATTTCGTCTTATTCCCCTCGATGGTCGAGGTGTCGTATCTCGTTCCTAAGAGTCTCTATAAAGTGAATCGTGACGACATCAAGTTGATTGTCGATTACAACAGTATCGACCTCACTTCAAAGTCAAATAAAGCCGCGGTGATGCTGAGCGAGTATCCTGGCGTGTACAAGAATGTGGAGTTGCTCACCGACAGCGTGGAATATATCATTGAGAAGCGTTGACCCCATGGCAAGTCGGCTCATAGCGATAATAGGTGGCATAGGCAGCGGCAAGAGCGTGGTCTCTCGCATCCTGAGGGTGATGGGCTACCCGGTGTACGACACCGATAGCGGCGCCCGCCGCCTCATGAATGGCGACCAGGCGCTAAAGAAGCGGCTGATTGCCCGTTTTGGCCCCGAGATCTATAGCCAAGAGGGGCAGCTCGACGCACGGCGCCTGTCGAGCATCGTTTTTAACGACCATGAGGCTCTGCTGGCGCTCAATGGCATTGTGCACCCTGCCGTGAAGCAAGATGTGCAATCGTGGGCAAGGCAATGCGAGGCACGATATGCCTTTGCCGAGACGGCGTTGCTCTATGAGAGCGGCATGAATCAAATCGTGGATGCGATATGGAAAGTGACCGCTCCCGCCCGGGTGAGAGTTGAGCGCGTGATTGCCCGCAATGGCCTGCCCGAGGCCCAGGTGCGCGCCCGCATCGAGGCACAGCGCATCGAGGACCGCGACGACGCGAAGGCCCAGGTGATCGTGAACGACGGTTGCGAGGCGGTGCTGCCACAGGTCGTGAGACTGTTAAAGTAACCTATATTTTCTATTTTGTAGGGCCGTGATGATGCCATCACGTTTTTTTTCTATATCTTTGCATTGAAATTTTCAAGAAATATCATAAGAAAAAATCAAGTTTTATGTTAAAAGAAGTATTGAGTATTTCGGGCAAACCAGGCCTGTATAAATTGATTAAATATGGCAAGAATATTGTGATTGTTGAGAGTCTCGGCGACCACAAGCGCGTGCCAGCTCATTCACGTGACAAAATCATCTCGCTCGGAGATGTCGCTATATACACCACTGGCGACGATGTGCCGCTGGGCCAAGTGTTTGAGGCAATTTACAAGAAATATGAGGGCAAAACCGTTAGCCCCGACACCTACAAGACCAACGAGGCCCTCGAGAAGTTCTTTGAGGGCGTGCTTCCCGACTTTGACAAGGACCGCGTGTACTTCAATGACATCAAGAAGGTGATCATGTGGTACAACATTCTTGTGAACGCAGGCTACACAACTTTCCTGGAAGAGGAGAAGAAGGACGAAGAGGTCGAGAAGGCTGAGGAGAAAAAGGAAGACGAGAAATAATCTCGCTGCGAAATATCAAGTGTGCTAAAGCCATGAGTCATTGCTATTCAGCTTTAGCACACTTGTCTTTTTTCAATAATGAGCCGACGTGATGAAACGCTTTGAACATATCCTTGTGATTGTGATGATGGCCGTGGTGATGCTGCCGCTTGCCTCGTGCCACACCTCGCGCAAGAATGTGGCTTCTTCTACACGTCGTGAGCGCACATCGAGACAGACTGCGACACCCGGTGTGATTTCTGATGACTGGAAAACACTCAACATCAAGCTGCGCCCTGGCGACAACCAGCGACTGTATCGCGAGGTGAAAGGGTGGCTGGGCGTGCCTTACCTCTATGGCGGCCACACCAAGAGCGGTTCCGACTGCTCGGGCTTTGTGATGGAGATTTTCAAGACCGTGTATGGGAAAAGAATACAGCGCAATTCGGCCAAAATTTTCCAATTGAATTGCCGTGAAATCGACCGCAGCGCGCTCGCTGAGGGTGATTTGGTGTTTTTCGACACTCGTCGTGCCAATACTGGCAGTATCAACCATGTGGGGCTGTATTTGCGCGACAACAAGTTTGTGCACGCCTCGTCACATGGTGTGGTCGTTGCCGACCTGAACCATAATTACTGGGTAGCTCACTGGGTGGCAGCCGGCCGCGTGTGTCGCTAATTGCAATATTTTGTTATTGCGCCGGTTCGCCCTATGGCAATGTATCTGATGCCTATCGAGTCGCACTGGTGTATCACACGGCTCTCGTCGGTGCTGTACACGTCGCCCGAGATTACCACTTGCCGTGGCTCATATAGCCTCAAGAGATCATCTACATGGGCATGGCAACGCTTGGTGAGTATCATGTAATCCATTGGCAGCCTACGGCTGATTGTAGCGCTTTTCCATTTCCCGCCGCCCACGGTGACCATGCTCACTCCACCCGCGTAGCAATAGGGTGGCTTGAAGAAGGCGTCCTTGAGGTGAAGCGTGTCCGTTACCCACTTGATTTCGTTCACTTTGTGATGAGCCAGAAATGCCATGTGCTGCCGCTTGAAGCCGTCGATGTCCACATCATCGTCGTCGCACACCCACAAGTAGCCCTTGTGGTTTTCAAATTGCAGGATGGGTGTGGAGTTGTAGGAATTGAAAATCACCATGCCGCTCGTTGGCGTCGACCACCCAAGCCAGCACTCATAGAGCAGTGTGCCCAGCAGCACGATGCCGGCGGGAATGTAGAGCCGGGTCGTGCGCATCTTATAGGCCACGACTGCCATGATGAGTATTACATAAAACGTAATTACCTCGATTCCAGTGAGATAAATACCGTCGATGTACGATAGGGGAGTGCCAGCAATGGTGGTGACCACCATGTTGATATAGCCATAGATTGAATCGATGAGGCTGTCGAGCACTTGCAATTCGCCCCCAAGCGCCAGCAGAATCACGTAGAATGCCGCCGCTATCATAAAGAATGGGAAGATGGGCAGTATGAGCACGTTGGACAAAACCGACAGCACCGATATCGAGTGGAAATAGTAGGCCGTGAGAATCAGTGTCGCTGCCATGGCGATGACCGAGGTGGCGACAGTTGCCTTCAGTCCCTGCCAGGCCGTGTAGCTGCCTGCTGGGGCACGCTCGGGGGTGAATATCAAGATAGAAGCCACAGTGATGAAGCTCAATTGGAAGCCCACGTCGAGCAAGGCATTGGGGTCGAATGCGAGGATGAAGAGGGCGGCGGCCAGCAAGGCATTGAGGGGCGTTGATTTCCTGTAGAGAATGTGGGCAACCAGCACACTGGCTATCATGACCGACGCTCTCACCACCGAGGGCGACATGCCGGTGAAGAGGTCGAATGCCGCCACTGCCACGATGGTGATGAGCAGGCGCAGCTTCTTGAGCCGCAAGTAGTCGAGCGGCATGAGTATCCACCAGATGATGATTGAGAGTATGCCCACGTGCAGACCGCTCAAGGCCAGAATGTGGGCGACGCCGGCGTTGGAATATTGCCACCGGGTGTCTTGGTCGATGAATGTCTTGTTGCCCAGGATGAGGGCAATCACCATCTTCTGGCTTGCTTCGCCCAGGCGTGAATTCACGATGTCGTGCTGCAAGGCGTTGCGACGCCCTGCCAGCCACGAGAGCAGGTCGTCATGGTGCCCATATCTCACGATTTTCTTTACTGGCAGGTGTTGCTGGTAGTAGATGCCTTGACGCCTCAAGATGCCTGCATAGTCAACTTCGTCGGGATTGCCCATGTTTTTCACTGGCTCGAGTTGCGACTTGAATGCAATGAGGTCGCCACTATTGAGAGCGTAGTCACACCCTCGTGTGGTTATCTTGGCCTTGGCGTGCAGGGGCAATCGCTTGCTGCTATCGTAGCAACCAGTAAGGCTCACGGTCAATTGCATCGAGAAGTCTTTAAATGAGATGTCGTCGATGCGGCCGGTAGCTATCTTGTTGTGATTGATCACCTTCAGGTCAAGTGGCTTGGGCGTGCACAACGCTATTGCGAGGCATCCCGTGCCCATCGCGATAATGGCTATTGCTGCGGTAAAATAGGGGAGCGCCCTGTGGCGGGCCGTGGGCGATGGGCTACACAGTGCAAGCGTGATGTAGAGTGCAATGCCTGCAACAATCGATATTATAGATGTGAGAAGCGCATGGATGCCAGTGATATTGCCTAGGATAATGCCAGCAATGAGCGGCACAAGT
>OMUK01000022.1 GCA_900314215.1 uncultured Prevotellaceae bacterium | reverse complement strand
GCTCGATGATGTGGCCTGTGGCGTGGGGCTCGATGCTGGGGGGCAGCACGTTGAGGGCCTGCATGGCGGCGTGGTAGCGGTTGGTGTAGTACTGGGCCACCTCCATGGGCTCGAGCTGCTCGAGGCGGGCTTTCTTCTCAATCTTGTCGTCGCCCTCGTCGGCATCGTGCTCCAGGTGGCCCACATCGGTGATGTTGCGCACGTAGCGCACCTTGTAGCCCAGATACTTGAGGTAGCGGAAGAGCACGTCGAAGGTGATGGCCGGGCGCGCGTGGCCCAGGTGCGGGTCGCCGTAGACGGTGGGGCCGCACACATACATGCCCACGTGGGGCGGGTCGATGGGCTTGAAGAGCTCCTTGCTGCGCGTGAGCGTGTTATAAATAAACAGGTTGCTTTGCATTGCGTTGTGATTTCAAGAAAAAAACTAAAGTGCGGCTAGTGCCGGCGTTATGCCTGGCCCTTGGGCAGGGGGAAGTCGATGATGCCGTCGTTGCCCGGCTGGGCGGCACGGGGCATGTGGGGCTTGATCTCGCCGAAGGTCTGCTCATACTTCTGCACGTTCTGCGCCAGGGCGTTGAGCAGCTGCTTGGCGTTCTCGGGGGTCATGATGATGCGGCTCTGCACGCGTGCCTTGGGCATGTTGGGGGCCATGAGTATCATGTCGATAAAGAAGTCGTTGGGTCCGTGGGTGATCATTGCCAGGTTGGCATATTTTCCCTGCATCTCCTCGGCAGGCACTTCGATTTGGATTTGTTGCTGGTTAGCGTTGTTGTTATTTGCCATTTTTTCTGTTCTTATGTTGTAATCAAGTTATTATTTTATACAAAAGTAGCAATTTCCCGAGGATAATTCAAAATATCGTGCGATAAATTGCCCGCGAGGCGCGATTTCGGGCCCTGGCGGCAGGGCCGGGCGCGGCCATGGGGCAAAAGGAAAACCCCCAGGCGATGGGATGGGGTCCCAAGGCCGTGGGGGGTAAAAGAAAAGCAGTTTCTTAAGCGTTTTTCTTTTTTCTTTTTTCTTTTTATCGCGCGGGGGCGCCACAGTGGGGTGCCGCCCTGTCACGCGCGTTATTTCTTGAGCTCAACGCCCAGGCGCTGGGCCACCTTGATGAAGGCGGCGATGCACTTGTCGAGCTGGTCGCGCTCGTGGCCGGCACTCAGTTGCACGCGTATGCGTGCCTCGCCCTTGGGCACCACAGGATAGCTGAAGCCGGTGACGTAGATGCCTTCCTTCTGCATCTCGGCGGCAAAGTCCTGAGCCAGCTTGGCGTCGTAGAGCATCACGGCGCATATGGCGCTCTGCGTGGGCTTGATGTCGAAGCCGGCGGCAATCATCTTGTCGCGGAAGTAGTTCACGTTGTCGACCAGCTTGTCGTGCAGGGCGTTGCTCTCCTTGAGCATCTTAAACATCTCGAGGCTGGCGCCCACAATGCCGGGAGCCACGCTGTTGCTGAACAGGTAGGGACGCGAGCGCTGGCGCAGCATGTCGATGATCTCCTTGC
Source organism: uncultured Prevotellaceae bacterium (assembly GCA_900314215.1). Lineage (GTDB taxonomy): Bacteria > Bacteroidota > Bacteroidia > Bacteroidales > Muribaculaceae > Sodaliphilus. The sequence continues at coordinate 12,260 of OMUK01000022.1, read as the reverse complement.
GGCCGGTGGTGAAGCCGCCCATGGCGCCGCCGAAGGCCTTGCCCAGCGTGCCGGTGAAGATGTCGATCTTGCCATAGAGGTTGAATTGCTCGGCCACGCCGTGGCCAGTGGGGCCCACCACACCTGCCGAGTGCGACTCGTCGACCATCACCAGGGCGTCGTATTTCTCGGCCAGGGCGCATATCTTGTCGAGCGGAGCCACGTTGCCGTCCATCGAGAACACGCCGTCGGTGGCGATGATGCGGAAGCGCTGCTCCTGAGCCTGCTTGAGGCACTCCTCGAGCTCGCCCATGTCGGCATTGGCATAGCGGTAGCGCTTGGCCTTGCACAGGCGCACGCCGTCGATGATCGAGGCATGGTTGAGGGCGTCGCTTATGATGGCGTCGTGCTCGTCGAGCAGTGCGCCGAAGAGGCCGCCGTTGGCATCGAAGCACGAGCCATAGAGAATGGCGTCGTCGGTCTTGAAGTAGTCGGCTATGGCAGCCTCAAGTTCCTTGTGGATGTCCTGCGTGCCGCATATGAAGCGCACGCTCGACATGCCGTAGCCGCGCTCTTTCATCATCTTCACGGCAGCGTCGATGAGGCGCGTGTTGTCGCTCAGGCCCAGGTAGTTGTTGGCGCAGAAGTTGAGCACGTCGGTCTCGGGCTTCACCTTGATGGCGGCAGCCTGTGGGGTCGTGATCAGTCGTTCTTCCTTGTAGAGGCCGGCAGCCTTGGTGTCGGCGAGTTCCTTTTGCAGATGTTGTTGAATTTTACCGTACATGATAGTTGTTTTATTTTATGAGGTTTATATACTCTGAGTTCTGTGTAGAACAATAACAAAATTACAAAAAATATTGTAACGCCAGCACGATTTCTCGCTTTTTTCTCGGCGGCGTCGCATTTCATGCCGCCAGGGTGTAGAGCAGGTAGAGCCAGTGGGCCACCAGGGCGGCGCCCAGGCCGCCTATCGTGTGAGAGATGATGGCCTTGGAGGTGAGCTCGCGGTAGCCCAGCGAGTCGAGCATGGCCGTGTGGGTGCTCAGGAAGCCGCTCCAGCACATGCCTATGGCGGTGAACACGGCGATGGCGTTGCCGTCGATCCAGCCGTGGGCCTGGAAGTTGGGCACCAGGCTCAAGGCGGCGCCCACAGCGCCCAGCGCCGTGATGGGGAAGGCAATCTGGTGCGGGTCGCTGAAGCCAAACACGGCGTCGAAGAAGCCCGAGAACACGTTGGCCGCGTCGGGCAGCAGCTCGATGCCCTCATAGGCCGCCCCGGTGTAGGCGCCCGAGGCACTGGGCCCGAAGGTGAGTATCATCACCAGCGACGAGATGATGAGCACGCCCGGGATGATCGACATGCCCACCTCCACGCCCATCTTGCCGCCGTCGAGCAGCGAGTTGAGTGTGCGCAAGAAGGTCGACTTGCGCTCCATGGGCGTCTGGTTTGACCCGTCGTCGACCGTGGTGGGCTCGAAGTCTACGGCCATCTCGTCGCGATACTGCGGGTAGGCCTTGAGCACGAAGTGCTGCATGCAGCGCGTTGAGATGATGCAGCCAGCAAAGGCGCCCAAGAATCCTATGAACGGCTCCACATAGTAGCCTGCCCCTATCATAAACACGATCACGATGAGGCCCATGCCAAAGGCGGTGCCAAAGTTGGTGAGCGAGATAAACTGGTACTTCTTGAAATGCGAGGCAAAGCGCTTGTCCTTCGACAGGGTGATGATGGCGGGATTGTCGCTCAGGAAGGTGAGCACGGCGCCCAGCGAGGCCATGCCAGGCAGGTTGAAGAGCGGCTTCATGAGCGGCCTGAGCATCTTCTCAAGCAGGTCGACAACGTGGAACTCGACAAAGAGCTTGCCTATGGCGCCCGTGATCACGCATATGCTCATCAAGTAGAAGCACGTGTTGAGCAGCAAGTCGTGGGCCGTGTGCATCACGGTGTTGAGCATGTTGGCAGCGCCCATGCGCCACCCTATGAAAGAAAACAGTGCGCCCACAATCAGGAGGCACATGCACCCGTTGGTGGTATTCTTGAGGCCTTTCAGTTTCATCAGCAGTCAAGCGGTTTTGTTTAAAGTCGGTTTCAGGCAGCGCCCCGCCCCCCCTGGCAGGAGAGCAGCCACGCCTGTGTTCAAAATAGTTGTCTCGTCGAAGCCGGGCCAGGCACAGCTTCAGCGCCTCAAATTTACATATTTCTGCAACAATACAAAAATATTTTCCTCCAAAAAACACACACACACCCGCCCCACAGGCACACAATAGTATGTGGTAATGAAAAGCCTTGAACTGTTTTTCACAACTGCTCACCTATTGCATCGCCAAGATTGAACATTGAGTTGCCTGATTGAGACTGGCGGACACAGTGAATGAATTGCTTTCAAATTTGTATCTTTGTATTGGATGACACATCTGGCGCGTGCAGCAAGGCGACAAGTATGCCGTTGTGAATTGCTTTCAAATTTGTATCTTTGTATTGGATGACACATCTTGGGCGGAAGCAGGAACAAGATGCTGTTCGTTGTGAATTGCTTTCAAATTTGTATCTTTGTATTGGATGACACATCTGGCGCGTGCAGCAAGGCGACAAGTATGCCGTTGTGAATTGCTTTCAAATTTGTATCTTTGTATTGGATGACACATCTTGGGCGGAAGCAGGAACAAGATGCTGTTCGTTGTGAATTGCTTTCAAATTTGTATCTTTGTATTGGATGACACATCTGATGAACTATGATATACGGGTCATGGCAAGTTGTGAATTGCTTTCAAATTTGTATCTTTGTATTGGATGACACATCTCTCCGCTGTCAATCGCTTTCACTAACAAGTTGTGAATTGCTTTCAAATTTGTATCTTTGTATTGGATGACACATCGCTTTGTCATCATACCACTTGTCATCAAGTGTTGTGAATTGCTTTCAAATTTGTATCTTTGTATTGGATGACACATCTTACGTGCTTTGTCGGCATAGGCCTGCACCGTTGTGAATTGCTTTCAAATTTGTATCTTTGTATTGGATGACACATCACGATGTCCAATCAAGCGACATATTGGTTTGTTGTGAATTGCTTTCAAATTTGTATCTTTGTATTGGATGACACATCTTGATATATTTTGACTTCATCTTTATAATAGTTGTGAATTGCTTTCAAATTTGTATCTTTGTATTGGATGACACATCTGCCCCGTGTTGCGTTTATTTTGTTCGGGTGTTGTGAATTGCTTTCAAATTTGTATCTTTGTATTGGATGACACATCTAAAGGAAGAAGGGCAAAGCACTCCCGATGGTTGTGAATTGCTTTCAAATTTGTATCTTTGTATTGGATGACACATCATCTTAATGAAAATTAATATAATTCATAATGTTGTGAATTGCTTTCAAATTTGTATCTTTGTATTGGATGACACATCTATTCTTGGTGGAGAGCCATTACTTCATAAGTTGTGAATTGCTTTCAAATTTGTATCTTTGTATTGGATGACACATCCAGCTCTTTGGAAAAATTCACTCTTAGGAGGTTGTGAATTGCTTTCAAATTTGTATCTTTGTATTGGATGACACATCTGTACACACCGAGGCTGCGAGCCTTCAACCGTTGTGAATTGCTTTCAAATTTGTATCTTTGTATTGGATGACACATCGTAATGCAAATGAAGAAAAGAAGATGGACAGTTGTGAATTGCTTTCAAATTTGTATCTTTGTATTGGATGACACATCTAACCGCGAAATTTAGTGAATTGATATGAGTTGTGAATTGCTTTCAAATTTGTATCTTTGTATTGGATGACACATCGGCCTTAACGCCTCGCTTGTGATCCTCGATGTTGTGAATTGCTTTCAAATTTGTATCTTTGTATTGGATGACACATCGATGAAGGAGATTTATCAACGGCTTCAATAGTTGTGAATTGCTTTCAAATTTGTATCTTTGTATTGGATGACACATCAGAGAGAATCAAATCGCGGCAGCGTCCCTCGTTGTGAATTGCTTTCAAATTTGTATCTTTGTATTGGATGACACATCGGTGAGCTCGAGAGTGCCAGGCGTGGCACGGTTGTGAATTGCTTTCAAATTTGTATCTTTGTATTGGATGACACATCCAAGACCTACTACTTTACGCCCGAGCTTGTGTTGTGAATTGCTTTCAAATTTGTATCTTTGTATTGGATGACACATCTGAATAACTATTATAAAAACAATTGATTATGTTGTGAATTGCTTTCAAATTTGTATCTTTGTATTGGATGACACATCCCGAGGGAGTGGCAACGCTAAAACTAAAGGGTTGTGAATTGCTTTCAAATTTGTATCTTTGTATTGGATGACACATCTCAAATTCGTGGAGAGATAGCGCGGTGCATGTTGTGAATTGCTTTCAAATTTGTATCTTTGTATTGGATGACACATCCAACGTGGGCGTGCTCACCTGCTTATCAAAGTTGTGAATTGCTTTCAAATTTGTATCTTTGTATTGGATGACACATCCCTCGACGATTGGGCACGCTTGACTTTGCAGTTGTGAATTGCTTTCAAATTTGTATCTTTGTATTGGATGACACATCACCATCGACGAGAGCACGGGCAAGGAGAGAGTTGTGAATTGCTTTCAAATTTGTATCTTTGTATTGGATGACACATCCTGGCTGTAGACACAATCTTGCTTGATGTCGTTGTGAATTGCTTTCAAATTTGTATCTTTGTATTGGATGACACATCGCAAGGCCAGGTCGGAGCCCTCAAACGCGTGTTGTGAATTGCTTTCAAATTTGTATCTTTGTATTGGATGACACATCGAGCACGACCAGGCCGTGCAGCTTGCGCAGTTGTGAATTGCTTTCAAATTTGTATCTTTGTATTGGATGACACATCAAATGTTTTTGCAGCTGCTCAAGGACACGTGTTGTGAATTGCTTTCAAATTTGTATCTTTGTATTGGATGACACATCGGGCGACAGCGTATATACGCACAACGACCAGTTGTGAATTGCTTTCAAATTTGTATCTTTGTATTGGATGACACATCACCCAGCCAAAGCGATGAAACCCGCCGCAGGTTGTGAATTGCTTTCAAATTTGTATCTTTGTATTGGATGACACATCACATAGCTATATAACATAATTGTACAACATGTTGTGAATTGCTTTCAAATTTGTATCTTTGTATTGGATGACACATCTTTATAACAGAATTGGAGACGCAGTTGCTTGTTGTGAATTGCTTTCAAATTTGTATCTTTGTATTGGATGACACATCCCGCTGAATTTCTCCCCGTCGGTGACAAAGTTGTGAATTGCTTTCAAATTTGTATCTTTGTATTGGATGACACATCGGACCTTACAAAAAATGAGTATATTGATAGTTGTGAATTGCTTTCAAATTTGTATCTTTGTATTGGATGACACATCTATGATGATGAATTTAAGCAAATTTTTGAAGTTGTGAATTGCTTTCAAATTTGTATCTTTGTATTGGATGACACATCTCATTGTTTGTAAACAATTGTAAATTAGAATAATACAAAGGTTTGGTGTTTTAAAAAAATGACGTCATCTAAAGGGAAAAAGCCTGAATCATTCAGGCTTTTTTCTTTAGAACAGTTCCAATTGCTGGGGACCAAACTCTTTGACTTTTTCTTTGGTCCCATAAAACAGCTCCATTGCTCCAAATTGCTTATCGGTGACACACAAAATTCCCACATTTCCCGATTCTGGTAGAATTGATTTCACACGATTGATGTGTACCTGAGCATTCTCCCGACTCGGGCAATGCCTCAAGTAGATAGAGAATTGAAACATGGTGAAACCGTCTTTCATGATATCCTTGCGAAATCGAGCCGCCACTTTCCTCTCCTTTTTGGTTTCGGTCGGCAAGTCGTAGAACACCATCACCCACATTACGCGATATTCACTAAAGCGGTCCATCTATAGTCAGCACGTCAAGCAAGCTCTGGGTAAGATATCAACTTTGACTCTCCTGCATAACAACGAGCCAGCGATGAGGTGGTGATCGATGCTGCCACCATGAGTGGGCTACGCTTGTGCTCGATTTTCACATCGAGAGTGGGAATTGCAAGCAAGTCGCGCTTCATCTCGGTTGTGAGATCGTTGAGAAGTCCATATTTTTTCACCATGTGCTTCACCACCTCGTCGACAAAGGGGCGGTAGGGCTCCATGATGTCGTCGGCCAGGCAATAGGCATTAAACTTGTTGCGATGGTGGATGCCCAGTGTGGGCAACAGGCCCGAACCCACAAGAGCCCGGGCTATGACACCTCGCAATATGGCATAGCCGTAGTTGAGCAATTGATTGGGCGCATCGCCCTCGCGATGCCTCACAAAGCCCTCACACTCGGGAAAGAAGTTGCGCCAGTAGTAGGCCGCAGCACGAGCCTCGAGATTCATGGCATCGTCGCTCCTCACCGCACGGGCCCAAGCGGCCATGTTGCTCACCTCTACAGCCGGCTCCACGCGGTGCAACATGGCTGCTTGGTTGGCGATCTTGGCTGCCACCGTCTGTTGCCACAATTGCTTGCGCAGCGGCTTGGAGCTATCGACTTGTGCCCTGAAGCGCTCGCTTTGCACCGAGTGCACATCAAGCGGGAGCAATAAGCCTGCAGGCATGCGCGTGCTGTCGCAGATGATGACGGCACAATTGTTCTCCATCAGCTTCTCGAGCAAGCCCTGGGTGATGGTAATCTGTTTGTTATCGAGAATGATGACGCCTATATCCTCAATGGGGATGGTGCGCTCAAACTGCTTCTTGACTACGCTCGGCAAGGTGTCGTTTTTCACCACCTCGGGCAAGCGCAACACCAGCTGGGCGTTGCTCAGGCTCAAGTAAGCCGGATTTCCGAAATATAAAGTACGCTTAATCATGGTGCACTGCCCTGTCAGTTATACTCGCCCACAGCCACAATGCGGCCCAGGTGATCGACCCGCACCTTCACAAAGCCCTTCAAGCCATTTTCGTTTTGAATGCGTTTCCACTGAATGTCTCGCAGAGGCTTCTGCTCTTCGACCTTGGTGTCAAGATGCAGCCTGAATACATAATATCTTGTGGCCAGTTTTTGCACGCGATATAAGTGCTTGCTTATCTCGGGGTAGTTTTTCTCATCCATCAAGTCAATATCGGCAGGGTTGAAACCATGCTCCAAGTCGGGCACCACAAAGTACTCGTTACGCTTCATGGTGAACAGAAATTTCCAGCCCTTGTCGCTATTGTGGTGCTTGTCGACTATGGGTAAGCCCAGCTGGGTAAGTGCCACCGCCTCGTAGAATGAAACGATGTGCTCATGCAAGTCGCCGTTCTCGTCCTCAAAGATTGCAACATGGTGGTTGTTGTTGGTACTCACATAGTCGATGGGCTGACGATTTCCCTCGGCATCCTCGACGAAGCGGCCCTTGCTGTCGCGCCTCTCGTGCAAAGGGGTGGCGACGTTTACACCCTTAATGGTCACGCGCTTGATGGCTATGCCCGCTTGCTCGTTGAGCCAAATGGGACTTTCATCGAGATTGCTGAAGGCTTTCTCGGCACTGCCATACTCGTCGACACGCTGCTTAAGTATTTTTCTCACACCAGCATCTACCACCTTGTCGAGTTTCAAAGAAGCGTCAATAGGCTTCCTTATCGTGAAAACAGAGTCGAGAGCCACAGTCTTCACGCTACTTGGCACTACATCGAGTTGCCTGCTGTCGACATAGAGCGGATTTTTCAATAGAGAATTCTTGCCCGTGAAAGCCTTGGCAGGGTCGCCCCCGTACTCTTGCAACCGCCTCAGCAAGGCCTCACGATAGGCCTTCTTGCACACGGTGGCAATCTTGGCAGCATCAAAGCTTCGCCCCACCTTCTCCATTTTAGTGTTGTAGAATTGCTTCTTGCCGTAGACGGTCTCGTTGTGCAACTGTCCACGAGGGGTGAGCGTGACCTGGTGGCGGGTGGATCCCTTGATGCGATTCACGTGCGGAGTCACTACTTTGTTTTTTGCTTTAATCGACACCAACACGGCCTCGAGATGCTTTTTGGCCTCGGCCCTGAAGTTCTCCATGGGCGGAATGAAAGTGCCACCCTTGGTGAGGTTTTTGCGCATGAGTGCATAGGCGTTGGCCTTGATGTCGCCGCTCTCGTGTGCATTGAGGTGATTGAGCAACTGGATGTGGCTGAGCTGGGTGAAAGCGATGGTGAGCGCATCCATGGCATGATGGCGGTGATCGTTGCGCTTGGTCCAGTCCTTGATGCGCTTAATCTTGCGGCCATCTCGGTCATTGTAGGTCTCCACAAGACCAAGTTTCTCATATTTGTCAAGATTCAGCTCTTTCATCACATCGACAATTTGCCAGTCTTCACGCAGCCGTGCTGTGATTGCTCCCGTGGTGGTCACGACCACCCGAGTGATTTTCTCGAGCATCGACTTGGCTTTTTTGGCAATATATTGCGAGTCGCTCAAGTCGCGATTTAAGAAGCCGTCGGGTATATCCTTCTCTGGCATGAGCAAGCGCTCGCATTTCTTGGGATTGGAAGCGCCAAAAAGCTTTTCAATCTTAGCCTTGTAGCGCTTTGCGCCTTCCTCGCCTTGTCGAGAAAGGACGTAGTCGTAAGCCGTCATGTTTGACTTGTCGAGATTGGCCTCGGCCGTCTCAAGTGTCTTGTTGGTGAACGAGTCGTCAAACATCTTGGCTTGTGGGATGATATGCTCGATATTAAACTCCCTGGTGAAGAGTTTCTCGTGGGGAATTGGAGTATCGGTGTAGAGTGTTTTGAACCCATTGGGCGCAAGTTCCATGTAGAGGCGATACTTGATGATGTCGTTGCGGCTGGGATTGGGAATGTTGAATTCCTTGATCAGCTTCTGTTTGATTTCTTCGGTCTCGCGGGTGCGCTGATTCAGGTTCTGAGTGCGAGTTTCACGCTGTTTGCTGGTGAGCTTGAGTTCACGAGCCATCTCAACGTGTATCTCGTCGAACGGGCCATAGGCACCCTGACAAGCATTCACCACGTGCACCATTTGGTTAAGGATTTTCTCAACCACAGGGTTGCGCAGTGAGTTTTTGGGCAACACCTCAAGATGCTCCAGCAGTTGCTTGTTGGCAATTTCCTCGCGTGTGAGTGACGACTTGGAGTGACGGTAGCCTGCGGTCTCGCACGCCTCGCTATACATCATGCCTTGTTGCATATAGGGCAAAATCTTCTTGATAGCCTTGGCACTGAGCGACCCGTAATCGTCCTCAAATTTAACTTGGGCCACAGCCTTGGCATAGTCGACAGGCAGAGCCGTCAACGAGCTGATGTGGCCGACAAGCCCATCGATGCCCGTGTTGGAATTGTCGCCCTCATAGGAATATAGCAAGTGCCACAGCCTGAAGGCCTTGCTATCCTCGCTTAAACCACTGTCGAGAATGTCGGTATTGTAATTGAGACCCTTGAAAACTGCCTTCACGAGCGACAACTTCTCGTCGGCCGAGAGTTTGTCAAATTTCTCAACATCGTGTCCTGTCCACTCCACGATATCCTTATATTTCTTGAATAGAGCGGCATTGGTGGTATTGCCAGGCACCTCGTCGTAGTTGATGCCATATTCTTTCGCCTTCAATCCAAGCACTTTAAGCACACTGGAGGCCTTCATGTTGCCATTGATGTTGAGCTCATTGTGCAAGCGTTGCTTCTGCTCGAGGGTGAGTGTGGCGTCGGTGCCATCGATTTTGCACTGAACACGCAAGTTGTTGAGTACCTGCCACATTTTGAATTCTTGATACAGCGGCATGCTGCGCGGGCACACCCTGGGCCCTGTCATCACTTTCTTTTCTTTGCTATCAACCTTCACGGTGATTTCCTTCCCTTCGAGTTCGCAAAATGCAATAAGTCCCTTCTGCGACTTGAGCTTGCGTTGATAGAAAATCACAGTATCTCTTATCTCCTCTTTAAGTTCCTTGGTGAGCTCGGGATGGAATTGGCGCTGAGTCTCCCATAGCTGTTCAAACTCATTCAGGTAGTCCTGGCGATAGAATACGCGATTTTTAATGCGGAAGTGCGGGTCTTGTTCAAGACCATGCATTAAGTACTCTCCAACGGTCATGTGTCCGAAATAGAGCTCCTTGCTGTTGTCGCTGATGCTGCCTAGATAACCGCTTGCTCCAGCAATCGCGCCATTTACAGCGGCAAGCACAGTCACCACCTGCTCCAACTCAAGCCGCTGCCGTAGCGCTTGCACACGCCACTTGTAGATGGTGATTGTGGCCGTTTTGCGGTCTTTAATAGTTGCAGCAGCAATGTGATGTATTGCATAGAAGATTTTTTCGGTGTCATTCTTGCGACGGCCAGCTAGCTTGTCCTTGAGTTCGACGGTGAGAATCTCGGGGTAGAACTGCTTTTGAGCATCCCAAATTTTGTCAAACTCATCCTGTAAGTCGGAGCGGTAAAAACTGGGGATGAAGCGCTTGCCACTCTGCAAAATGTGATACACATACTCGCCCGGTGTGAGATGCTCGTCGTAGAGTTTCTTGGCCACTGCCATGCCATCGATGAGCTCGCCGTCCTCTTGGCTATCGGTGCGTCGGTTGCTCTTATAGCCACGCTTCTTGTTTATCATGAGCAACACTCGAGCAAATTCCTCAAGTGAGATTTCCTCATGTGCAGCCTTGGCCCGCAACCGATAGGTCTGGAATGTAGTTGCATTGCCGTTTTCATTCAAGAGCGTGTCGTCGGTGATAAAGCCATGCTTCTTCAAGAGTTGCACAAGATGCTCGCGACGTTGCTTGTAACGCTGCAGGCTGCGACGCATGCCGCGCTTCAAGGTGCGATCGGCTGTTGTCGTGATGCTCTTGCCGTTCTCAAAGCTGCTTTGCTCATCGACTGTGATGGGGTTTACTCTCACTCCCAACTTGATGATATTGGATTTTTCTTCTTGGCTTGTAGCCTGGTCTACTACAGCCCACCCTATGCTTGTGGTTCCTAAGTCAAGGCCTAAAACTCTTTTCATGATTGTTTTTTGCTTTTGTGTTTATTTTCACAAAAATAAAAAAAATTAATGAGGTGAATACATTTTTCTTGTAATTTTTTTGGAATATATCAGTTTTAGGCATATATTTGCAATACAAATTTGAAGCAATTCACAATAAGGATTATTCCGTTGTGAAAACATCAAGGGCGGGTTCTACTCGCTCTTTTTTTGTAGGGCTTTTGCAGAATTTTTGAGGAATTTAATTGGCTGGTGGGCGACAAAATGATAGGGGAGGGGTGAGATTGGTGAAAAAAAATGGGCGGAAAAAGGTGAAATTTCAACAAAGTAGTGTAACTTTGCATCATAGTGCCATTGCGGGCGGGCGGGCGCGTGTTGCCGGGCTGGTCGCAGGGCCACAATAGAGTCAAACCAAATTATCTTTAAAACGACGATATGAAAAACGTGTTGATTATCGGTTCAACTGGCCAAATCGGGTCGGAGTTGACCATGAAATTGAGAGGAATTTATGGTGGTGACCACATCGTAGCAGGCTATATCCCGGGGGCCGAGCCCAAGGGTGATCTGGCCGAGAGCGGCCCCAGCGAGATCGTTGACATCACCAACGCGCAGCAGATAGCCGACGCTGTGCGCAAGTATCACATCGACACGATCTACAACCTGGCAGCCCTGCTGAGCGCCGTGGCCGAGAACAAGCCGCAGCTGGCTTGGAAGATAGGCATAGGCGGCCTGATGAACGTGCTCGAGGTGTCGCGCGAGCAGCACTGCGCCGTGTTCACTCCCAGCTCGATAGGCTCGTTTGGCCCCAACACGCCCAAGGACGGCACGCCGCAAGACACCCTGCAGCAGCCCAAGACCATGTATGGCGTGACCAAGGTCACCGGCGAGCTGCTGAGCAACTACTACGCCCTCAAGTTTGGCGTCGACACCCGCTCGGTGCGCTTCCCGGGGCTCATCTCCTATGTGACGCCTCCCGGCGGCGGCACCACCGACTATGCCGTCGACATCTACTACTATGCCGTGCAGGGCAAGAAATTCACCTGCCCCATCAAGGCCGGCACCTTCATGGACATGATGTACATGCCCGACGCCTTGCGAGGCGCCATCGAGATCATGGAGGCCGACCCCGCCAAGCTCAAGCACCGCAACTCGTTCAACATCGCCTCGATGAGCTTTGACCCCGAAATCATCTACAACAAGATCAAGGAGTACATACCTGGCTTTGAGATGGTATACGACGTCGACCCCCTGCGCCAGGGCATCGCCGAGTCGTGGCCCAACCGCCTCGACGACACCTGCGCCCGCATGGAGTGGGGCTGGAA
>OMUK01000094.1 GCA_900314215.1 uncultured Prevotellaceae bacterium | reverse complement strand
CTACAAATATACTGATTTTTTCACGTGGTGACAATAAGATAGTTTCAGTCAGAAATTAAGAATTGCTAAAAAAAGAAATAATTGGTAAAAACCAGGTTGCGTCGGGGGGCGGGGTGTGTAAAGAAAAAGCGGCTCCACACGGGGAAGCCGTGCAGAGTCGCTGTCAAATTAAAACGAGTATATGAAATAGATATTCTATTAAGTCACATTTAGTCGAGTATCAGGCACTTGCCGGTCATGTCGGCAGGCTGCTCGAGGCCCATGATTTTGAGTATCGATGGAGCCACGTCGGCCAGTCGGCCGTTCTCAACGCTGGCGCCCTTGTTGTTGCTGATGTAGACAAAAGGCACGGGGTTGAGCGAGTGGGCGGTGTTGGGGGTGCCGTCGGCGTTGATGGCGTGGTCGGCGTTGCCGTGGTCGGCGATGATGATCACCTCATAGTCGGCAGCCTTGGCGGCCTCCACGGTCTGTTTCACGCAGTCGTCGATGGCTACCACAGCCTTCTGGATGGCAGTGTACACACCCGTGTGGCCCACCATGTCGCCGTTGGCATAGTTGACCACGATGAAGTCATATTTCTTGGTGCCGATGGCAGCCACGAGTTTGTCTTTCACCTCGTAGGCGCTCATCTCGGGCTTCAGGTCGTAGGTTGCCACCTTGGGCGAGGGCACCAGGATGCGGTCTTCTCCCTCAAATGGGGCCTCGCGGCCGCCGTTGAAGAAGAAGGTGACGTGGGCATATTTCTCGGTCTCGGCAATGTGCAGTTGCTTCAGGCCCTTGCTGCTCAGGTACTCGGCCAGGGTGTCTTTCACATTCTCTTTCTCAAAGATCACGTGCACGTTCTTAAATGTTGGGTCGTAGGGCGTCATGCAGTAGTATTGCAGGTCCTTGACGGTGTGCATGCCCTCTTCGGGCATGTCCTGCTGGGTGAGCACGGTGGTAATCTCCTTGGCGCGGTCGTTGCGGTAGTTGAAGAAAATCACCACGTCGCCCTCCTTGATGCGGCCGTCGACGGTGCTGTTCACAATGGGCTTGATAAACTCATCGGTCACGCCCTCGTCGTAGCTCTCTTGCATGGCCTGCTGCATGTTGTCGCTCTGCTTGCCCTCGCCGTTCACCAGCTGGTCGTAGGCGAGCTTGATGCGGTTCCAGCGCTTGTCGCGGTCCATGGCATAGTAGCGGCCGGTGATGGTGGCCACCACGCCGGCGCTCGCTGCGCAGTGCTCCTCAACTTGCTTGATGAAGCCCTTGCCGCTCTCGGGGTCGGTATCGCGGCCGTCCATGAAGCAGTGCAGATACACATTCTTCAGTCCGTATTCCTTGGCGATGTCGCACAGGGCAAAGAGGTGGTCGAGCGAGCTGTGCACGCCGCCGGTCGAGGTGAGGCCCATGATGTGCAGGCCCTTGCCCGTCTTCTGGGCGTAGCTGTAGGCTGCCACGATCTCTTTGTTTTTCAATATCGAGCCATCGGCAATGGCCTTGTTGATTTTCACCAGGTCCTGGTACACGATGCGGCCGCCGCCTATGTTCAGGTGGCCCACCTCGCTGTTGCCCATCTGGCCGTCGGGCAGACCCACGTCTTCGCCGCAGGCCTTGAGCTGGCTGTTGGGGTACTGCTTGAGCAGGCTGTCCCAGTAGGGTGTGGGCGTGCTCCATATTGCGTTGCTCTTGTCGTGAGGGCCTAAGCCCCAGCCATCCAGGATCATTAATAATGCTTTCTTTGCCATAATTCTACAGTTGTTTTTTTATGTTGTTATGTAATATTCTCATTATCTCTTTTGCGGGTGCAAAGTTACTACAATTTAGCCACATGGCGCATCGCTGCACCCAATTATTTTCTCGCCCGCGGTCGAAATGCCACCGCTATTTCAGCTTTCATGCCCCACTGCCTTGCATTTTCAATCTTTTTTTCATAAGTTTGCACTACTTCAATAGTAGCTAGTATAAATTATTATGGAGAAACGGGCTATCATCATGGGAGCATCGTCGGGCATGGGCTACGAGATAAGCCGCCTGCTACTCGAGCGGGGCTATCGCCTGGGCATCGCGGCCCGGCGCGAGGAGCGGCTGATGGAGATCAAGCGGCTCAGGCCCGCCATGGTCGAGACCGCCTGCATCGATGTGACCTCGGCCTCGGCGCCGGCACAGCTTGAGCAGCTCATCGAGCGCGTGGGTGGCATCGACCTCTACTTTCACGTGGCAGGCATCGGGCACCAGAACATGCAGCTCAACGAGCGCATCGAGCTCGACACCGTCAATACCAACGCCATGGGCTTCACCCGCATGGTGGGTGCCGCCTTCCGCTACATGGCGGCTCACGGCGGCGGCCACATCGCTGTGATAAGCAGCATCGCGGGCACCAAGGGACTGGGCGCCGCGCCGTCGTACTCGGCCACCAAGGCCATGCAGAACACCTATATCGATGCGCTCGACCAGCAGGCCCGCATGCGGCACCTCAATATCACCTTCACCGACGTGCGGCCGGGCTTCGTCAAGACCGATTTGCTCAATGATGGCAAAAAATACCCCATGCTCATGCCCAAGCAATTGACCGCCCGCAAGATTGTGCGTGCCGTGCTGGCCCGCCGGCGGGTGAAGGTGGTCGACTGGCGCTATGCCATACTCACTGCCCTGTGGCGGCTCGTGCCCCGCTGGCTGTGGGTGAGGCTCCCCATCAAGAACTAATCAAATTTTCCCCCCCCCAAAAAAAATAAAATCACAATGAGAAAAATCCTGAACATTTTGCTCATCGCCACAGCGGCGATTATGGCAACCAGTTGCAACAACAGTGCTAAAAAAAGCGCCGAAGCCAGTGCCTCGCAACAGGCGAGCGCAGAGGCCAGCGCCACGGCTCAGGACGACGCCGAGAAGTGGGAGCAGTCGCGCGACGCCGGGCTGGCAGGCAAGGTGATCGAGGCGGGCCCCGATGTGCTCATCGAGGCCGTGGGCGACCTCACCGAGACTGGGTGGAAAAACTCGGGCAAGCGTCCTGCCGTGATCGACTTCAACGCCACATGGTGCGGCCCGTGCAAACAGCTGAAACCCGTGCTCGAGAAGCTGGCCGCCCAGTACAAGGGCAAGGTGGACTTCTACAGCATCGACGTCGACCAGAGCCCCGAGCTGGCCAGCACCCTCGGCATCGAGTCGATTCCCTATGTGATCGTGGCACCCGTGGGCAAGGCACCGCACGCCATCGTGGGCTTTGACTCGGCCGACGCCTTCAGCAAGCAAGTGCAGCAGTATCTGCAATAATCCTTATGGTTTAGTCCTCCTGGCTCGTGCCAAGGCCAAAGAGGGCGAAGTCGCCCTTGAGCGGGTCGCCAGGGAAAATGCGGGCCATTGTGGCCGTGAGCCGCAGGGCAGCCGCCATGGTGGTCGACTGGGAGTGGATCAATCCCAGCCGGGCGGCCTCTTGCAACACATGGGTGTCGAGCGGCATGATAAGCGACTTTTTGTCGATAAATGACCAAAAACCCAAGTCGACGGGCGAGCCGTCGCGCACCATCCACCGCAGCAGCATGCACAGCCGCTTGCAGGCCGAGGTGGCGTCGCGTGGCAAGAGATGCCCAGTGTCGAAGGTGGCAAAATACCGCGTAATGGCCTCGATAGCCTGCAAGGCTGTGGTGGCCCCGCTCGATTGCACATAGCCGCCTATGGTGCCCCAGCCCTCGAGCATGGCTTGCAGCCCTCGCAGCATGGCGTGCATGTGGTGATAGGTCTGCAGGCGGTAGAAGGAGCGCGCCTCGTCGTCGGGCACCGTGCTGGCAAAGGCTCCCGAGCCCACCCACTCGAGCGGGTCGCCCTGCATGCTGTCGAGCAGGTGCTGCAGCTTGGGCATGAAAGCCGCCCGGCTACCGTAGCTCAGGCTGGCGGCGATAAAGGCCATCACCTCCTGGCCTGGCTGCCCCTGCACCTGGTGCATATACCAGCTGGGGTCGCCCTGCATGAAGGCGGCCGTCTCGCAGCGCGCAGCCTGCTCGGTGAGTAGCTCGCGCACCGCCCGCTTGATGCGTATCTTCACACTTTTCATGCCGCAAAGTTAGCAAAACACTCGCCTCCAGGCACGAGAAAATCACGTTAATTTCATTTCCCGGTCACGGCGCTGGGGGGAAATAGCGGCGTTTTCTTGGAAATTTTCTGCGCAATTTCGGGCAAAAATCTGTAACTTTGCAATAAACCAAAATATAAATCAACGACCGAAAGATGAAAAAAGTTCTCTTAATCCTCGTGGCCCTGGTGCTCATGATGGCGCAAGGCCCCACCGGCGGAGCCCAGGCAGCAAGTGGCAAGTTCCAGTTGCCCGCTGTGGCCGACATAGCTATGTATCAAGTGAATCCACGCGTGTTTGCCCCCAGCAACTCGCTCAACGCTGTGGCTGCTCGCGTCGACTCAATACGCGCCCTGGGCGTGAATGTGATGTGGGTGATGCCCATCTACCCCATAGGCAAGGTGAAGAGCAAAAACTCACCCTACAGCATAAGCGACTACAAGGCCATCGCACCCGAGTTTGGCACCATCAACGACTTCAAACACCTGGTGCAAGTGTGCCACGAGCATGGCATGGGCATCATTCTTGACTGGGTGGCCAACCACACAGCTTGGGACAACGTGTGGATGAAAGATCACAAGGACTGGTACACCCAAGACGAGAACGGCAATGTAATATATCCAGCTCACACCGACTGGACCGATGTGGCCGACCTCAACTACGACAACCGTGAGATGCGTGCCGCCATGATCGACGCCATGAAATTCTGGATTGTGAATTGCGGCATCGACGGCTTCCGCTGCGATGTGGCCGACGGGGTGCCAGCCGACTTCTGGAAAGAGGCTATCGACGAGCTGCGCAAGGTTGCCGGCGACCGCAACATCGTGATGCTGGCCGAGGGCATGCGTCCCGACAACTTCACCGTGGGCGGCTTCGACATGAACTATGGCTGGGCCTACAAGAGCGACCTGGTGAAGGTGTGGAAGGGCGCTCCTGCCTACGACCTATTTACCAGCGACAGAAAAGAATATGAGCCCCTGCCTAAAGGAAAGGTTAAGATGCGCTTCACCACCAATCACGACCAGGCCGCCCAGGCCTCGACCGTGACTGAGTTCACCAATCAGCGCGGCGCGATGGCTGCCTATGTGGCCACCATCTTCCCCCACGGCGGCGCCCTCATCTATGGCTCGCAAGAGGTGGGCTACGACAAGCCCATCAACTTCTTCAAGTATGTGCCCGTCGACTGGACTGCACATCCCGAGGTCTATCGCGAGTATCAGAAACTCATCGGGCTCTACAATAAGTACTCGGCACTGCGCAAGGGCAAGCTCGTGCCATATCCCGACCGCGACGTGATGGCCTTCATGAAGACCGACAAGAGCGGCGACTTCCTGGTGCTTGTGAACGTGCACAACCAGGCTCACTCGCTCGACCTGCCACAGCAGTGGGCCGGCCATGCCGCCACCAATGTGTATACCGGCAAGAGCGTGAAGCTGGGCAGCAAGGTCAACCTCGGCCCCTTCCAGTATCTCATACTCAAGGCAAAGTGATGCACCAACTCATCGTTATAAATTTTATTACACTACAATATGGAAATAGCCAACACAAAACTCTACTCGCTCTCGTTGCGTGAAGCACGCACGTGGGCCTTTGCAGCATTGTTTATCATAGGCAACATCGTGGTGCCGCAATTGTGCCACATGATACCCAAGGGCGGCCTCATATTCCTGCCCATATACTTCTTCACGCTCATCGCCGCCTATAAGTACGGCATCAAGGTGGGCCTGCTCACGGCCATCTTGTCGCCTGTGGTTAACTGCGCCCTCTTCGGCATGCCTGCGGTGGCTGTGCTGCCGTCAATCCTGGTGAAGTCGGTGTTGCTTGCCGGCGCCGCAGCGCTGGTGGCTCACAAGTGCGGCAAGGTGAGCATCCTCGCCCTGGTGGCGGTGGTGCTGAGCTATCAGGTGCTGGGTTGCGCCTTTGAGTGGGCCATCAAGGGCGACTTCATGGCTGGCATTGCCGACTTCCGCATCGGCCTGCCTGGCATGCTCCTGCAGGTGCTGGGCGGCTGGGCGCTGCTCAAGTATGTGCTCAAGAAGTAGTCGTGTGATTCCGCGATATATGAGATGAATCAAGATATCATAGACTTATTGCACCGCGAGCGCTGTTCGCTGGTGGTGAGCAACCAGGGTCGCGTGCGCACTTTCAACAAGAAGGGCGTGCGCGATCTTGAGTTTCTGCTCGAGCACGAGCCCCAATTCCTGCGCGGTGCCGTGATTGCCGACAAGGTGATAGGCAAGGCGGCTGCCGGCATGGCTGCGGTGGGCGGCGTGACCGAGATTTATGCCGAGGTGCTGAGCCGCAAGGCATTGCCAATACTTGACAAAAACCACATTAAATACAGCTGGGCGACGCTGGTCGACGCCATCGTCATTCCCGAGGGCGACAACCGTTGCCCCCTGGAGCAAATCGTGGCGCCGGCCACTACCGCCAGCGAGGTGTGGACCCTGCTCAAGCGCCATTTTGCCGAGATGCAAAGCCGCCGGGGCAGTGCTCAAGCATGACGGCACTGCGGGCAAGTGGCTCCAGTCGCAAAAAAAAGTGAAAATATGGCTGTGTGAGTGTCCGTCGCGCGAGAGGCGGGCTCTATATTACTACTCTTCCTCCTCGAGGGCCTGCATGAGCGAGTAGCCCTTGATGGTGTGCTCCAGGGCGTAGTTGAAGGGGATGCCCTTGTTGCGGCGCAGGCGCCAAGCCACGGCGATGGCGCGGAAGAGCATGCAGTGGCTGTGGGTCTTGTACATGATGGCGCCGCGAGCCATGAGCACACGTGGCTCGGCTGCATGGGTGGTGTCGGTGGTCGCGCCCAGTTGCTCTACCACCTCGATGGGGAAGAAAGTGCACTTGAGCCCTGCCTGCAAGGCGTCGTGGATAAATATCGACTCCTCGCCGCAGTCAAACACGCCCGACCCCAGGCCGAAGCGTTCGTTGAATTTCACCTTCCCGGCCACTGCCTCGCGCCTCACGGCTATCTCGCATGAGGTCACATAGTATTTCCTTGCCGGCTTGGAGAGGTCGAAGCTCACGTCGGGGTAGCGCTTGCAGGCTTCCTCGTTGCGGGCTTTGAAGGTGGCCACGGCCACGTCGGGATGACTTTGGAATTGCTTCACAATCTCTTGCAGCCCGCTGGCGGTGTAGCGGCAGTCGTCGTCGGCAATCAGGCAGATGTCGCCAGTTGCCAAATCCAGACAATTGTTGCGGTTGCGGCTGAGCCCCACGCCTTGCATGGTGGCCAGTTTCACGTCGTCGCGCTTCAATGCCGCTGGCACGGGGCACGGCTCGTAGCCCTCGCTCTGCTGCCACGAGACCAAGTAGGACACATCGGGCAGCGGCTCGAGCAGCAAGTCGGGTATCGACTTGATGCGGTCGTCGAGTGTAGCTATGAGCAGTTGCAGCGTCATCTATGATTTTTCGATTAATTTATGGCCAAAGTTACTAATTTTACGCCTAACGAGCAAATCGTAATTTCTCTCATCACGGCTCATCGCATCCAGCATTGCCGCAGGTGCACTTGCGGGCCAGGCTGGCAGCGGCCTCGGTGAAGGCCTGCATGATGGCGGTGGGGCGGTGGTTGCTGAAGGCGCCCAGCGGGTATTGCCCCTCGGCCTCGGGTGCCCAGTAGAACACGCCGTGGCAGTGGCCCTGGGTGCGGTTGAGGGCGGCGTCGATGATGGCGTGCATCACCGCCTTGCCCTCGAGTGGCTTGGCCGCCTGGGTGCCAGTTTCGACCACCATGGTCTCGCAACCATATTTCTTGCTCAAGCGCAGCAGGTTGGCGGGAAAGTCGCGCAGGGTGCCCTCCAGGTCCTGCTCCAGGCCGGCGTCTTTGTCCCAGTAGGGATACACGCTCACGCCTATCATGTCCCAGTGGGCGCCATAGCGGCGCAGCCCGTCGAAGATGAAGTCGTAGCGCGCAGGGTCGCAGGCGGCGTCGAGGTGGATGATGACCTGGGCCTGTGGATACACCTGCTTCACGGCCTCGTAGCCAGCCTGGGTGAGGCCGGCATACTGCTCCATGTGGCTCTCGGCTCGGCCCATGGGCCACAGAAAGCCGTGGGTGGTCTCATTGCCCACTTGCACCCATTTCACGTCGATTTTGTCATTTTTCAGCAATTGCAGGGTGCTGCGGGTGTGTGCGGCCACGGCCTGCTTCATTTGCTCGTAGTTGTAGCCCTGCCAGGCGGCGGGAATGTTTTGCTTGCCGGGGTCGGCCCACCAGTCGCTGTAGTGGAAGTCGATCATGATGGCCATGCCCAGGTCGCGCGCCCGGCGGGCCATGGTGAGCACGTCGCCGGGGCTGCTGAAGCCCCGCTCGGGGTTCACCCACACGCGCAGCCTCACGGCATTCATGCCCAGCTCGCGCATGAGCTGGGTGTTCTCGCGGGGCTCGCCGGCGGCGTTGCACAGCTGCACGCCCTGTGCCTCGAGCTGGGTAGTGCCGCTGATGTCGGCTCCCAGCCAGAAGGTGTCGGCTTTCTCGCCAGCCCACCCGCCGACCGCAGCCAGCATCACAGTGCTCAATATTATTGCTATTTTCTTCATTCAGGCGAGTCGATTTGATGATGTGTAAAGGTAACACATTCTGCACAATCGGGCAAATAAAAATGCCCAATAGAATGGCCGCCATGGACTCAATAGGGCTCAAAGGGCAACTCGCCCACGTGCCAGTGTGGCTCGGTGCCCTCGTTGTGGTCGCCCTCGCTGCGCGACACCGAGAGGCCCAGCAGCCTGATGGGGTGGTGGGTGTAGTCGACCTTGCGCAGCAGTTGCTTGGCCAGGGGCAGGATGTCGCTCTTGTCGCGCAGCACCTTGGCCTGGGTGATGCTGCGCGTGATTTGGGTGAAGTCGGCAAACTTCACCTTCAGGGTGAGCGTGCGGCCCTCAAAGTCGTGGCGGGCGATGCGGTCGACCAGTTGCAGCACGGTGTGATAGAGTTCGATGATGGCAGCCGACTTCTTGTCGATATCGGTCATGAAAGTGTTCTCGCAGCCTATCGACTTGCGCACGTAGTCGACCGTGACGGGCCGCTCGTCGATGCCCCGGGCATAGTTGTAGTAGATGGCCCCCATCTTGCCAAACTCGCTGGTGAGGTACTGCAGCGAGAGTTCTCGCAGCTGGCCCACGGTGAAGATCATCATGTCGTGAAAGCGCTTGGCGGTTTTGGGCCCCACGCCCCACAGGTCCTCGACGGGCAGACGCTCGAGAAAGGCGAGGGCACGCGAGGGGTGTATCACCGTGAGGCCGTCGGGCTTGCGGTAGTCGCTGGCTATCTTGGCCAGCAGCTTGTTGTAGCTCACGCCTGCCGAGGCGGTGAGATGCAGCTGCCGCTTGATTTGGGAGCGTATTGCCTGGGCGATGTCCATGGCCAGGGTGGCGCCCACCTTGTTGGCAGTGACGTCGAGAAAGGCCTCATCGATCGAGATGGGCTCAATCAGATGGGTGTATTGGGCAAAAATCTCGTGCACCTGGGCCGAGATTTCCTTGTAGCGGTCAAAGTGGGGCTCCACAATCACCAGGCTGGGGCACAGGCGCTTGGCCGTGGCCATGGGCTGCGCCGAGTGCACACCCCACTTGCGAGCCTCGTAGCTGGCGGTCGACACCACGCTGCGGGGCATGTCGAAGCCCACGGCTATGGGCTTGCCGCGCAGCGACGGGTCGTCGAGCTGCTCGACCGAGGCAAAGAAGGCGTCCATGTCGACGTGTATGATTTTGCGTGGCTGCATGTGGCAAAGTTACTGCAAGTCGAGCGAAATGCAAAATCAAGCACTTGCTTTTGATTTCGCATTCCCGAGGCGCAGCCTAACTTGCCCGTAGTGGCAAAAAATGCCGTGCTAACCTTTTGCCGAAAAATGGTTGCCATCGAGGTTGGATTGTCGACTTTTTGTGATAACTTTGCATGAGCCGTAGCCAGCCCGGTCATCGAGCCAGGCCCGCGGCAAGATAAAACTCAACCACTCATGCAAAAGCTATTTAATCTTCTATTATTGCTCATGGCAGCTATCGTGCTGCCTGTAACTATTGCGGCCCAGACGGCGGGCGACCTGCCGCGCTCCACGCCGGCCCAGGAGGGCGTCGAGCCCAAAGCAGTAACCAATTTTCTCAACACCTTGCAGGCAGTTCCTGCTACCGAGGTGCATCACGTGATGGTGCTGCGCCACGGCAAGGTGATAGCCGAGATGCATCCCTCGCCGTTCCGCGCCCAGGATGCCCACACGCTCTACAGCGAGAGCAAGACCTTTGTGGCCATGGCGGTGGGCATCGCCATAGGCGAGAACCGGCTGCGCCTCACCGACCGCGTGGCCACATTTTTCCCCGGTGAACTGCCCGACAGCGTGAGCGCCAACCTGGCCAGCATGACCGTGCGCGACCTGCTGATGATGGCATCGGGCATCAAGCCCGACTGGGAAATGCGCAACACCAGCGACGACTGGGAGCGCGTGTGGCTCGCCAAGCCCGTGAGCACGCCCGGCAAGAAATTCAGGTACGACTCGCTGTGCACCTTCATGCTCTCGGCCATCGTGAGCCGTGTCACCGGCACGACGGTGCTCGACTACCTGCGCGAGCACGTGTTTGGCCCGCTGGGCATCAAGCAAGCCGAGTGGGAATTGAGTCCCAGCGGCGTGAACACCGGCGGCTGGGGATTGCGCCTGCAAGCCGAGTCGCAGGCCAAGTTTGGCCAACTGCTGCTGCAAGGCGGCATGTGGAATGGCCGCCAGCTCATACCCAAGTGGTGGATCGAAGAGGCCTCGAAGAAGCAGATACAGACCTATGCCAAGGTGGACCCGCCCACCGATAAAAACCGCGGCTACGGCTACCAGATGTGGCAATGCCTGCATGCCGGCGCCTATCGTGCCGACGGCGCCTACGGCCAGTTTATCGTCGTCATTCCCGACCAGGACATGGTGGTGGTGATCAATGGCGTGAGCGCCCACACCGACAAGGAACTTGCCGCCATCTGGCAACAACTGCTGCTTGGCGTGAAGGCCCAGCCACTGGCCACGGGCTCGGGGCAGAAGGCGCTCGAGGCTGTGGAGCAGCGTGCGTCGCTGCCTGCCCAGGGCATCAAGAGCCACGGCCAGGTGAAGCCCGCCCAGTACCGCTTCACCACCAGCAAGGGCGTGCTCAGCATCGGCCTGGGCGAGCAGCTCACCTATAGCTTCGATGGCCGCACCATCACCGCCGCCCACGGCCAGTGGAATTATGAAACCCTGAAGCAGGCTCCGCCTTACTCCATCACTCCGAGAGACCGCCTCAAGGGCCTCGATCCCCGCTTCACCACGGCAAGCCAGTGGCGCTACCAGGACAAGGGCAAGAACGACCTTGCCATCACCACCTATTGGGTCGACTTCATCTCGGGCGAAACCATCAAGGTCAATTTCACAGCTCCGGGCAAAGCCCACGTGGTGATCAAGCGCAACTACGACACCAAGCCGCTGGTCGACGAGATTGTGGCCTATTAGCCGCCCCAGAATGCTCGCAACCAAGCCTCCTGCCAAAAAAAATAGGCGATTGAGTGAATTTTTTCATGTATAATAATTGGAATTGTCAATTTTTTTGGCCAAATTTGTGATAGTAAATTTTGAAACCATCTTGATTATGGAAATAAGTGAAGTGAAAAACCGGTTTATGGCCACCATCTACGGCCAAGCCATAGGCGATGCCCTGGGCGTGGGCACCGAGTTCATGAGTAAAGAGGAAGTGCAGAAAGCATATCCCGGCGGATTGGTGCGCTACGACCAGATCAAAGGCTACCACTCGGCCATCGCCAAGGGCGACTGGAGCGACGACACCGACATGATGCTGTGCATTGCCAAGGCCATCATCGACGACGGCGGCAAGGTCGACGAGCGCACGATTGCCAAGAAGTTTCTCGACTGGGCCGACAGCCCCCGTGCCCACGACATAGGCAACCTCACCTCGCGCATCGTCTACAGCGACGGCTTCCTCGACCATCCCTCGACCATAGCGCGCGAGACCTGGGAAGAGGGCGGCCGCGTGAATGCCCCCAATGGCGGCCTGATGCGCACAGCCGTGATAGGTCTGCTCAAAGACAACGTGAAAGCCAACGCCGAGACGGCTTGCCGCGTCACCCACTACGACCCGCGCTGCGTGGGCTCCTGCGTGATTGTGAGCGAGATTATCAACAACCTGGTGTGGCATGGCAAGGCCCTGAGCAAGGACGACATCATCGCCATCGGCAAGAAATATGACGAGCGCATCGTCGACTACATCAAGCTCGCCACCCACCTCGACATTGCCGACTTGCAGCTGGGCGTGCTCGGCGGCAGCGGCTACACCCTCAAGTGCCTCTCGGTGGCGCTGTGGTGCTACTTCCACGTGGAGTACTTCGACCGCGGCCTCATAGAGGTGGTGAACGAGGGCGGCGACGCCGACACCAATGCCGCTCCCGCTTGCGCTGTGATGGGCGCCAAGTTCGGCCTTGAGGGCATACCTGAATACTACATCGCCAATTTGCTCAATAAAGACAAATTCGACAGCATAGCCGAGGCGCTGTGGCAAGTCATCAATAAGTAGCCGCCAGCCGGCGTGTAGAAAATAATGTGGGCATCAATCTCCATCGAGGTTGATGCCCATGTTGCGTTTCTAGCAGCCCCTTTATGGCGCCACTTTACTTGCGGGGGAGCACGTTGATTTTGAGCTTGGCGCTGGCGCGGTCGCACTTGGCGCGGGCCTCCTCAACGGTGCTGGCGGTGGCGAGTATCACGCCCATGCGGCGGTGGCCGCTCACCTCGGGTTTGCCGAAGATGCGCAGTTGCACGCCGGGCTCCTCGAGCGCCTTGTCGACGTCGGCAAACTCCACGCGGTTGCTGTCGCCCTCGACCACAATGGCCTTGCTAGCCGATGGACCGTAGAATCTGATGGCGGGCACAGGCAGGCCCATCAGGGCGCGGGCGTGCAGGGCAAACTCGCTCATGTCCTGCGAAATCATGGTCACCATGCCGGTGTCGTGGGGGCGGGGAGAAACCTCGCTGAATATCACATCGTCGCCCTTGACAAACATCTCCACGCCGAAGATGCCATAGCCGCCCAGGGCGTCGGTCACCTTGCGGGCTATCTCGTGAGCCTTCTCCAGGGCCTGGGGCGCCATGGCTTGCGGCTGCCACGAGTAGCGGTAGTCGCCGCTCTCCTGGATGTGGCCCACTGGCTCGCAAAATTGCGTGCCGGCCACGTTGCGCACGGTGAGCATCGTGATCTCGTAGTCAAAGTCGACGAAGCCCTCTACAATCACCCGGCCTGCACCGGCGCGGCCGCCCTCTTGCGAGATGTGCCAGGCCCGGTCGATGTCGGCCTCGCTCTTGATCACGCTCTGGCCGTGGCCCGACGAACTCATCACGGGCTTCACCACGCAGGGCATGCCGATTTGGGCCACTGCGGCACGAAACTCATCTTCGGTCGAGGCAAAACGGTAGGGCGAGGTCTTCACGCCCAGCTTCTCGGCAGCCAGGCGGCGTATTCCCTCGCGGTTCATGGTGAGCAGGGTGGCCTGGGCCGTGGGGGTCACGTTGTAGCCCTCTTTCTCCAGCTCAACGAGGGTGGGGGTGGCGATGGCCTCAACCTCGGGAATGATGTGGTCGGGCTTCTCTTGCTCGATCACCTTGCGCAAGGCGTCGCCGTCGAGCATGTTGAGCACATGGCTCCTCTCGGCCACATGCATGGCAGGCGCTCCCGCATAGCGGTCGCACGCCACCACCTCCACGCCCAGGCGCTGGAGCTCGATGCACACTTCTTTGCCTAGTTCGCCGCTGCCCAGCAGCAGCGCTTTAGTACCGATTTCGGTTCCGGTAGTACCAATTTTTGTCATTGTTGATGATGTTTATTGCAATTAGTTTATCCACAAAGTTACGGTTATATCTTGACAATGGCAACCCTTAAATGATTAATTAAAGTAAATGGGTTTTGATAACTCGATATAAATCAGTAATTTTGCACACTACTTAGCAATTGTCTATATAATAAAATGAAGAAATACTGCATTGCATTATCTATCATAGCCTTATGCGCCCTCTCGCCACGTGCTATGGCCCAGGGCAGCAGCAAGGCCGACGATGAGGCCATGGAGGAGTGGCTGCGCATGCCCGTGAGGCGGTTGCACCCCGAGCGCCCCACGGCCAATCAGCTCAAGGAGCAGCGCGAGAAAGAAAAAGCCGAGAAGAAGCGGGAGAAGGCCGAGCGTGACCAGAAGAAAGCCCAGGCTCAGTCGGCCGGCTATCGCTACTCGCGCCAGGCTACTGCCGAGCAGCATGCCGCCGACGCCCGCAAGAAGGCCTATCTCGACTCGCTGCTTGCCATCGAGTACACCGTGCCCACCTACACGGGCCCGGTGCGCCTCACGTGGAAGGACGAGCCCGTGAAGGAGTCGCGCGACCAGCTCTTGCCCTCGTTCACTCGCAGCGAGGTGGCCTCGGGCCAACAGCGCTATATGCCCAAAGATGTGACCATGAGCAACGACGACAACGCGCTCTATTTCTACTTCGACGTGAAAAACAAGCGCCCCCTCTCGCTCAGGCTGCGCGGCCAGTATTTTGCCGACGACCCGCTCAACATCGAGCAACTCAAGTTTGTGATCGACGGCTTCGACTACGACTTCACGCCCACTGGCGTGGAGCATGGCACGCAAGGCAGCAACCTCTATTGGGAAAACTTCGACAACTCGCTCTCGGGCCGCGACAAGGACCTGATTTATGCCCTGGCTCACTGCACGTGGGCCCGCGTGACCTACATAGGCGGCCGTGGCTTCAACCACGTGAAGATGCTCACCAAGGAGCAAATCAGGGATTTCTACAACACGCTCGAGCTATACCGCGCCATGGGCGGCTCGCTGTAGCCAGCCCCACTGGCTTCTACACAGCGCGGCGCGTGGTGAAACGACACAAAAAAAAGGCAGTGAGCCATGTGGCCCACTGCCTTTGTTCACTTTTAACAACAAAATTTCTTGATGTTTCGTTTAGATTGTTGATTGCATTAAACCAGAGTCACATCAACATCCTTAGGATCAGCTTCGCTCACGTTCACGTTCACTTTCCCTTCACGGGCAAGCCAGCCAATTGCTGCGTAAACTTCTTTCTCTTTAAGCTTCGTTACCTTCTTAAGACCTTTTACATTCAGGGTGCCTTTGGCATCGTTCAGTGCATTCCATACTGCACCAGCCCAAAGTCCAATTGTTTCTACATTCATAATAATAATAATTAATTAATTTTGTAAAACACTTTGTTTCTTAAAACGTTGCAAAGGTAGGCTAATTGAAATCAAAAACCAAATTTTTTTGCTTTTTTCCATCAAATTTGAGCCTTTTCTTGCAAAAATTTTGTGCTAAATAATGTTAAATTGAAAAATATAAAACATTGATTACCAGTTAATTGAAAATTTTAAAAATAACTTTTTTGGCTTCTCGCGTGCGCGCGCGCGCGACAAAAGGGCCAAAATGCACTATTTCCAGTAGGGTAAAAGTGGATTTTTTACGACGGTTTAAGAAATTTTCGATGTTTTTCTCGCGCGCACGCGCGCGCGCAAGACGGCGGCGACGTTTTCGCGAGTTTATTCACTCGCCGTGCCGGGCAAAATTATGCCATGTGGCCCGCGTGAAACTATAATCTTTTTTTGTATCTTTGCCCGCATGAAAGCACTTGTGGTGAAAAATACGGGCAGCTGGTATATCGTGCGCACCGATGCGGGCGACGAGGTGCCGTGCAAAATCAAGGGCAACTTCAGGCTCAAGGGCTTTCGCTGCACCAATCCCGTGGCCGTGGGCGACCGTGTGGAAATCGACATGCGCCCCGACGACACTGCCTTCATCACCAAGATTGAAGAGCGCAGAAACTACATCATCAGGCGCTCGAGCAACCTCTCCAAGGAATTTCAGATTCTGGCTTCCAATCTCGACCTGGCTGTGCTGGTGGTGACGCTGGTGAACCCGGCCACGAGCACCACCTTTATCGACCGCTTCCTGGCTACTGCCGAGGCCTACAATGTGCCCGCGCTCATCGCTATCAACAAGATCGACTTGCTGGCCGACGATGCCGACGGACGCGCCCTGCTCGAGGCCGTAGCCTACCTGTATAGCTCGATTGGCTACCCGGTGATCAAGATGTCGACCGTGACTGGCGAGGGCGTGAGCGAGCTTAAAAACGCGCTACAGGGCCGTCTGTCGCTCTTGAGCGGCAACAGCGGGGTGGGGAAGAGCTCTACCATCAACCGGCTTGTGCCCGGCGCCCACTTGAGGGTGGGCTCGATAAGCGACGTGCACCACACGGGCATGCACACCACCACCTTCAGCGAGATGATCGACCTGCCGGGCGGCGGGGCCATCATCGACACGCCGGGGGTGAAAGGCTTTGGCACGATCGACTTTGAGCGGGGAGAGGTGGCTCACTATTTTCCCGAAATTTTCAAGATGTCGGCCCACTGCAAGTACAACAACTGCACCCACACCCATGAGCCTGGCTGTGCCGTGCTCGAGGCCGTGGGCGACCACC
>OMUK01000007.1 GCA_900314215.1 uncultured Prevotellaceae bacterium | reverse complement strand
CCTCCATGCGCTTGAGCAGCGTGGCAATGGCCTCGCGGCCGTAGTCGTTGTCGCCACCCTGCGCCAGGGTGTAGGCCTCGTCGATAAATAGCACACCGCCCAGCGCCTTGTCGATAATCTTGTTGGTCTTCACTGCCGTTTGCCCCACATACTCGGCCACAAGGCCCGAGCGGTCGGTTTCCACGAGTTGGCCTTTCTCGAGGATGCCCAGCTTCTTGTAGATGCGCGCCAGGATGCGTGCCACGGTGGTTTTGCCCGTGCCTGGGTTGCCAGTGAACACGCAGTGATAGGACACGGGGGCCACCTTGAGGCCCGAGTCCTGGCGCTTCTTGTT
Organism: uncultured Prevotellaceae bacterium; assembly: GCA_900314215.1. Lineage (GTDB taxonomy): Bacteria > Bacteroidota > Bacteroidia > Bacteroidales > Muribaculaceae > Sodaliphilus. The sequence continues at coordinate 4,042 of OMUK01000007.1, read as the reverse complement.
GATGGCGAGAAACTCGGCGAGCGACTGTAGTTGCTTCTTCACCTGCCCCAGGCCCACCAGGTCTTGCAGCTGCTTCATGGGGTCGGACTGTGCGTCGCCAGCGGCGGCCCAGTCGTCGCTGTCTAGTCTCGAGTCGGCTTGCGCCTGCCGGCCTTCATCGTCATCGTCCTCGCCAGGCACTTGAGGCAACGACTTCTTGGCTATCGCCTCGCGCAACTCGGTGATCAAGGCTTTCTCCTCGCCGTCGATCTCACCGTCGACCGAGGCAATGATTTGGGCAAAATCGAGATAGATGCGGCGTATTCGTGGCACATACTCGCTGCGCCCGAAGTGCCACGTGAGCAACACCAGGTTGAAGTCGTCGATACCCGTCGCCCTCATGCCGGCCCGCGATTGCATGTAGACCTGCAATGCTTGTTCCACAGTCTCGCGCAACTTGGGCGTAATGGGGTCGGTGGCGGGGTGATTGGCCGAGAACACCTCGCTGCGGAAGTTGGAATAGCTGTCGCCCTCATTCACCATGGCATCTACCATCGCATAGAGCACCTGAGCCTCGGGCTGGTGGTAGTCAACTTCCACGGGGTTGGTCGAGGGCACAAGGGTGTCGACGGGATGCCCCATACGCTTAAAAATGGTGATGAAGTCGCTCACCATCATGCTCTCCAGCTCAAAAGCCAAATCTTGGATGCCCGATTCCGGGTTGTTTTTGTTCTGCTTGGCCGCCTCGCACACTGCCTCATTCAGTTCCTCGTCGGCATCGAGCTGCTTGCACAGCTTTTTGCCTCGCCGCACCACACTGGACACGCCCTGATACTGCTGCATGGTGACCTTCACCAAGGCCAGTTTGGTTTCCTCCAAGGCCTGGGTGTAGGTGTCGGCCGCAGGTGTGGCGGGGCTTTTGCGGGCATTGGCCGGCGCGTTGCCATTCTTTCCATTTATTTCCTTGTTACTCAAGGCCAAAATGATGGAGAGGAGAAGAAAGAAAGCCATAGCAATGATAAGGACTGGCGTGGTTGACGACGATGGGTCGCCAATGAGAATGCATATAGCGAGTACGGCACAGATGATGAACGATAAGAATGAGCAACCTAAATTCATGTGACGGTGGTTTTCATTAAGCAAAAAAAACACAATTGCTCTGCCAGCAAGCGCCAGTGAGCAAGTGCTAAATTATGAAATAATATTGAGCAGGCCAACAATTTGCCACAAAAATTGCATTTTGGCTCGGCAATGTCACGCCTGTGTGTGTGGGTCGTCAACCCAGCGGGGCCATGATCTCCTCGACCGCGGGCAAGGGCTGGGGCGAGAAGAGGCCTGTGATGAAGGTGAAGTGGCTTGGGGCTGTGCCATCGTGGCTCCACTGCATGTCGAGGCCCAGCAACTGGGCGGTCTTGCCCATGTCGAAGCCTATCGACTCGAGCGAGGGGCGCGCCAATTGCGGGTGACGGCACGGCTGGCCCGCGGCGCGTGAGCAGGGCTCGTCGCCACACAAGCGACACGAGACTGTGCAGCACCGCGCCCCAGGGTATCGACGCTCGAGGCCGTAGTAGAATGGCATGAGGCGGTCCCATGCCATGGCGCCCGCCTGGCGAGCAGCCGGCATGAGGTCGGCACACGGGGCGGCAACTTGGGTGCCCACCAGCAACACCTGGGTGTAGCCGTCGAGGCAATGCTCCACATCGTAGTCGAAGGGCGGGCACGACCATGCCTTGCCGTAGCGCTGGCACTGCTGGCACAGCGCGATGAAGCGGCCGATGTCGCGATAGCCCGCCACATAGTCGCTCACAGGCATCACCACGCCCTTGTGGGTCATTGCCGTCATTTCAAGATGATGTTGATGAGCGCAGTCACGTCGGTCACATCTTTCTGCCCGTTGCCATCCACATCGGCAAGCACAGGGTTGTAGCCGCTCACCGTTTGGCCCAGTATCAGGTTGATTACCGTGGTCGCGTCGGTCACGTCGACCGTTCCGTTGCCGTCGACGTCACCCTCGAGCAGCGTTGCAGTAGCCTGGGGGTGGAAATCGATGGCACCGGCCACCTCGGTCGAGGTCTCCCCTATCCAGCCGCAGGTCTGCATCATGCCGTTGTAAACCTTCACAAAGTCGATCTGGCCGAGCACAACGTGCTGGCCGCTGGCGTCGACGGCCCAGTCAATCTTGAAGCCGCGGTTCTGGCCTGCGGTATAAGTTGTGTCGCGGTAGGGGTCGTAGTCGGGACGGTTGTCGACATAGCCCCAGTCCTTGAAGAGCTGCACCCAGTAGGAGCCATTGCCGCTCTGGTCATAGGCATTGCTGGCGAGTTTTGCACCAGTAAACGTGAGCGAGTCGCCGGCAATCCACCCTGGCCAGTAGCTCTGGGCGTGGAAGGTGTTTTTCTCGACATAGCCCGCCGTGCTGTCGGGGTTCACGTCGTTGCTGGTCCACTTGATGTAGGAGTGCCACAGGCCCTTCCCGTCGTAGGTTCCCTGCTCGCTAGCGGGGCGGTAATAGGTGACGCGGTAGTTGTGCTGGGTCTTGGCGCTGTAGTACTCGCTGCCAGCCAACTCATACCAGGGGTCGTCGGGCACACCGTTGTGGTTCACATCGCAGCTCACCATCACGATGCCTGGTTCGCTGCTGCCGCTGGCCGACGATGTAGAAGTCCCTTGAAAGGCATTGCCAAAGACTTGGAAGTCGTAGTCGCCCTTCACGTTCACCACGGGGTGGTCGAAGCCAAACACCACATAGCCGCCGTAGGAACCCAGGCTCACCATGCCGGGCTTGTAGACCATGCCCAGGGTGTCGCCGTTGTCAACGTCGATATAGCCACACAGGCTCTTGCCGGCACGGGCAATCACGCTGTCTTTGGGCTCTCCGCTTTTCCACTCGGGAAGCGCGTTGACAAACTGCCCCGGGGCGGGCACGAAATCATACACGCGGGTGATATAAGGCTTGTTTTGAGCCAGTGCGGCACAGGCAGCCAGCACGCTCATAGCCATTGTGAATATTGTTTTCTTCATTTTATGTTATGCGATTCTCTTTTGTGTTATTGTTCGTTGATATTGGTGCCCAGGAAGGCAAAGTGTGCCGGTATGTCGCCCGTGCGCACGTCCCACTTTTTCACGCCGTCTTGCCCGAAGCAATAGAGGCGGCCCGGGGTGATGTAGTCGCGGGCGTCGGTCACATAGATGTCCTTGGTGAGCGGATTCACGGCGATACCATAGGGTATCTTGATGCTCCCCTCGGTGCCGTCGGTGATGAAGTTGCGGTTCACCACCTGGTGTGTGCCCACGTCGACGATGGCATAGCTCACGGCGTTGCTCATCGTCACATAGCTCCACTCGGTAGCGATGAGATAGAGCGAGTCGCCGTCGAGCCACATGTTGCTCACCCGCACGTCGACCGAGTCGACCAGCTGCTGCTTGCGCGTGTCGTAGGCATAGAGCATGCTCGGCACCGAGTAGTAGTCGCCGCGCGAGGTGATCCACAGCACGCCGTGGCGGTCGCTCCTCACCAGGTTGAGGTTGATGGCCACAGGGATGCGGCGCTCCTCCTTGAAGGTGGCCAGGTCGATGACCGAGAGCGTGTTCTCATAGTTGGGCACCATGTAGCCGCCCGAGTTGGCCACATAGATCTTGCCATTCACAATGTCGAGCCCGTCGGGCTGGAAGCCTACCAGGCAGGTGTCGACGACCTGCAGGGTAGCCGTGTCGATCTTGGCCACGTAGCCGCGCTGCTTGTAGTCGGGGTCGATGGTGACAGGGCCGGCATAGCTGGTGACATAGGCATAGCCGCCGTGAAACTTGATGAAGCGGCAATTGGGCACATCGACTTGCCCCACCTTGACAGCGGTGTTCTTGTCGAGCACGTCGATCTTGTTGGAGCGGTTGATCACGCACCACAGTTTGCCGCCGTATATGCCCAGGTCGTTGCCCACATCACCCATCTCCTTCACCTGCGTGGGATTGGCCAGGGCAAAGATGTTGCGGTGATACTTGCCCTCGACATAGTCCATGTAGTCGAGCGTGGCCTTGTTGCTGCCCATGTTGCCCTCGTTGAGCA
>OMUK01000089.1 GCA_900314215.1 uncultured Prevotellaceae bacterium | reverse complement strand
GCGCAAGAATATAATTTTTTTTACCGGCTCACGAGGAGCGGCGGCATCAATAGGCTGTCCAGCGCGATGGGGTCAGCGTTGTCGTCGACCACAAACACCTGACACTCCCCCGCCAGCTTTGAGGCCGCGGGGCGGGGAATAAGCGGGCGGGGGAAAAAAGACAACGGCCGCCGGGTCTCACACTCGAGAGCCCGGCGGCCGTGCTATAGCAGTCTATAAGGGTTTCAATCTCATTGCTGGTCGCTGTCCCACCACACGGGGATGGTCCACACATCGTCGGCAGCATTCCACAGCTTGACCTTGGGATCCATGTTGGCTCCAGGCACCTCGCTGCCTATGGCCTGCAGGTTATCGGCGTTGTAGTCACGCTCGTGCGAGCACTGCATCCAGCGGCGGAATTGCTTGCCCTCGGGGATGGCCTTCAAAGCCGCGGCACTCAGGGCATGCTGTGCAGGAATGGCCCAGCCCAGGAAGATGTTGCTGTCGTAGTCGTAGCGGCGCATGTCGTTCCACACCTCCATCGAGAAGAGCAGGGCGATGCGCTTCTGCGTCATGATCTTGCCCAGCGTGAGGTCGCTGGCAGTGCCCAGGCCGTTGTTGAGGAAGTTGTCGATAGCCTCCTGGCTCATGGGCGCAAACGACGGGCACTTGCCCAAACTGTTATCTTCGGCCACCCACGCATTCAGCTTGGAGTTCATGAGCTCGATCGAGGCCTTCACGCCTTCCTTGTAGGCAGTATAGGCGGCAGTCTTGTTGCCCTGGCGGAACAGCACCTCGGCCTTGATGAAGCAGCACTCGGCATAGGTGCCCACATAGGTGGGAGCACTCACGCGGGTGTAGAAGGTGCCCGACTCGCGCGAGTTGTCGTCGTTTTTCTTAGCGCGGAAGAAGAGGTCCTTGTTGGCATGATAGCCCTTGGAGCTGCTTGTCTCCTCCACATACACCGTATCGCCCCAGCGAGCCTCGCTGGTCGAGGGCACCCACCAGTGGTCGCCCGAGTGAGCATAATCTTTGTTAGCGCCATATATTGCACGCAGCGGGCCACCGGCAGCCTGAATGCCGCTTTGCATGTCGACACCCAGCGAGCGGCGCCAGTTGCCGTCCCACTTGATTTGGGCAGGGCTGTTGGCGCTCTTGTGCGAGTAGGCCCAGGGAATGATGTGGTCGGCACGGGGATCCTCAACGCCGTAGCCGGCAAAGTTGGTGAGGTTGTCGTAGAGCATCTTGGTCACCATGTAGCCGGCATTCATGCCGCACACCGAGAACAGCGGGCTGTAGTCGACGGGCTCGTCCCAACCCAGCACATCGTGGGTAGAACCGTTGGCATCGGTGTGATTGATCACGGTGTTGTCGGCATTGCTCTGCATGGCCTGGTCGAGCTCGGCGAGGATGGCGGTGGGATCCCACTTGCCGTCCTTGTAGCTACCCTCGCCCTTCTTGATCAGGTGATTGAGCCAGCGGGCCTTGAGCAGGTGAGCCAGCTTGATCCACTTGTTCACATCGCCGCCGTTCCACCAGTCGCCTTCAGAGAGCTTGGGCAATGTAGCCGACTGGTTGAGGCCCTTGTTGAGCAGGTCGATGGCCTCGTCGATATCGTTGATGCAGCCCATAAAGATGGTCTTGCCCGTGTCATATTTCGGCATTGCATTAATGCCTCCCGCCTCGGTATAGGGCATCTCGCCATAGAGGTCGGTCATGAGCATCATGCCATAGGCCTTGATGAGCCTGGCCACGCCGGCATACTGGTAGTTGCCGGCCGCCATAGCCTTGTCGTACATGTCGGGCACGTTGGCATAGGCGCCCACAAACCACCACTGGTAGGGCGTCGTGTTGATGGCGGTACCAGGCAGCCATATCGACATGTTGTAGTAGGTGCCACCATTCACATAGCGGGTCCAGTCGCCACATGCCATGCTGCTGCGCCAGGCGGCAAACTGGTTGGCGTCGTTGGTGTAAAATTCAATGTGAGCCAGTCGCTGATAGTATTCAGCAATCTCGGCCGAGGGGTTCTCAGGGTCGGTATTGATGTTGAGCCAGTCGTTGCACGAGGTGAGCGACAATGCTGCTGCCCCAAGCCCACACAATATGATTGATTTCAATAGTTTCATAAATCTTGAGATTTTGCTGTTTGGATAAAGTTTATACTTAGAAAGTGAGGTTCACGCCAAAGGCGAAGCTCGACGTTGCAGGAACACCGCAGTAGTCGAAGCCCACCGACGACGAGCCGCCGCGGCCAGCACCGGCTGCAGCCACTTCGGGATCACCGTCGTAGTTGGTGAAGAGCAACAGGTTGGTTGCAGTGGCGGTGAGCGATGCACGCTTCACAAACTTCATGTGCTGTGCCAGCCACTCGCCAGGCACGTTATAGCTCAGCGAGAGCGAGCGCAGACGCAGGCTGTTGACCTTGGTGATCCAGTTGGCTGTCTCATAGTTGTAGTAACCCGTGTAGTAGCTCTGGATGATGTTGTAACCACTCATGGTCACACCGTTGAATGCATAGGTCTGATCGGGGCTCCATGTGTGCGACATAGGCTCATAAATGGGCTTTTTGTCCTTGTCGACACCCGTTTGCACCACGCCAGCCACCGAGAGGTCCTGGCTGCGCACATCGGCCGAGAACTTGCTCACGCCGGTCATCGTTGTAGCATACTTGGTGCCGTTGAACACATCACCGCCCACGCGGAATTCCCACAGCATGTTGAGGCTCCAGTTCTTGTAGGTGAAGGTGTTGTTCCAGCCGCCAGTGAACTTGCTCTCGCGGTTACCTACCTCGTAGGTACCATTATCCCTCGTGGGCATGCCGTTCTTGTCGAGGATGAGCTGGCCGTAGTAGGGGCTCTCCTTGTCGCTCACGCGAGCCCACTTGGTGCCTGCAATGGCCATGAAGTCGCCTCCCGAGAAGGTGGCTGCCTTAGCACTACCATATTGCACATCGGTCACATACATGATGTCCATGCCCTTAGGCAGGTTCTTCATGGTGCCGCGGTTGCCGGCAGCGTTGATGCCCGTCTCCCAGGTGAAGTCGGCAGTCTTGACGGGAGTGCCGCTAAGGCTGATCTCGAGACCCTTGTTGTAGACGTCACCAGCATTGATCGAGCAGAAGATGTAGCCCGTGGATTGCGGGCCGCGGGGGCTCAGGATCTGGTTGTAGGACTTGTTGTTGTAGTAGGCAATGTCAAATTTCAGGCGGTTCTGCAAGAAGCGCGTCTCAAGACCGATCTCAAACGAGCGGGTCTTCTCAGGCTTCAAGAATGGGTTGCCACGGCTCCAGGTGTTGCCCACGCCCACCGTTCCGTTCAAGTAGGTACCCACAGGCCACAAGTAGGTAGCGGTCTCATAGGGGTTGGTGTCCTTACCCACCTCGGCCCAGCTGGCACGCAGCTTGCCGAAGGTGAACCACTCGGGCATGCTCTCGCGCATGAGCTCGGTGAAGGCAATCGACCCGCTGAAGCTCTGGTAGTAGTAGCTGCGGTTGTCCTTGGGCAGCGTGCTGGTCCAGTCGTTGCGGCCAGTATAGGTGAAGAAGATGGCGTTGCGCCAGTCGGCACGGAACTCGCCAAACAAAGCCACAAGGCGCTTGCGGCTCAAGGCGTGCTTGAACTTGGTGTAGTCGCTACTCGTTGAGGAGGGCGAGTAGAAATCAGATATTGCAAAGTTCCAAGCCATCTCATAGTCGCTGCGTATCTTGGTGTAGTCGGTGCTGGTGCCCAGCATCAGGTTGAGGTTGAAGTCGCCCAGCTGCTTGTTCCAGTTGCTCATCAAGTTGGTCGACAGGTAGCGGTACTTCATCGAGTTCATCGAGAGCATGCCGTTTTGCCACACCTTCTTGATGGCGCCGCCTGCAGCGATGCGGTTGTTCATCTCGGTGGTATAGGAGTCCACACCCATGCGGTAGCTCACCCACCACCAGCTGGCCAGGTCGGCCTTGACGCTGAAGTTGCCGGTGAAGCGCTCAGTATTGTCGGTCATCTTGTTCTTGTTCACAAGCCAGTAGGGGTTGTCGGTCTCATCCCACGGGTCGAGACGGGTGCCAAACATGCGGTAGCGCGTGCCGTCCTCGTTGAGATAGTGGCGCATGTCGCTGGTGGGACTCCAGTTGTACACACCATAGAGGGCACCGGTGCCTTGCGAGCCGTAGAGGGCTGCACCGGTCAGGGTCTTGGTGGTGCGTGCGTCGCTGTAGGCGGCATTGGCCCCGAAGGTGAATATCTTGTACTTCTGCTCGCCGTTGAAGCGGAAGGTGGTCTTGGTGTAGCCCGTGGTGGGCACCACGCCGTCTTGGTCGTAATAGGACCCCGAGAGGTAGAAGTTGCTGTTCTTGGTGCCGCCGCTCACGCTCAGGTTGGTATCCCACACGCCGGCGGTCTTGAAGAAGTCGCCGGGGTTGTCGTAGGTGGGAGTGCCCTCGGGTATGCGATCGCCCCAAGAGCTGTAGGAGAAGTCGTTAAACACGGTGCCCGTGTAATTCTTGTCGGCATCATACTGATCTTCCATGTAACCACGCCTGTAAGTCTTCTGCTGCTCGGGCAGGTCGCGCACCCAGCTGGTGATGTAGTTGGCATTGAGGTTGATCTCGACGCGGCCTTCCTTACCCTTCTTGGTGGTGATGATCACCACGCCGTTGGCAGCGCGGCTGCCATAGAGTGCCGATGCGGCCGGGCCCTTGAGCACGCTCATGTTCTCAATGTCCTCGGGGTTGATATCCATCACGCGGTTCGACGAGGTGGTGGCGCTGGCCATCGAGCCGTCGAAGGCCGAGTTGCCCACAATGGTGGCCGAGTTGTCGTAGATCACACCGTCGACCACAAACAGCGGCTGGTTGTCGCGGTTCTCCGAACCCGAGGTACCGCCGCGCAAGATGATTTGCGAGCCTGCACCTGCTGCACCGCTCGACTGGGTGATGTTGACACCGGCAATCTTGCCCGAGAGCGAGTTGATGGCATTGGTGTTCTTGTTCTTCATCAGCTCTTCCGAGTTGATGTCGTCGACTGCATAGCCCAGGGCTTTCTTGTCTTTCTTGATGCCGAGAGCCGTCACCACCACCTCGTCGAGGTTGGTCGTGTT
>OMUK01000023.1 GCA_900314215.1 uncultured Prevotellaceae bacterium | reverse complement strand
GGTCTGTTAGGGACTTGCACCCGTTAGCTGATATACATGCTAGTCAAACCAAAAAACCCGAATAATAGAAAACTATTCGGGCAATTTCGTGATCATAAAATGCAGAAAAATTCTTTCACAAGATGGAGATGAGGGCCTCGGTGCCCCATATGACCACGATGTAGCGCAGCGTCTTGCCTATGGTCATGAAGAAGGCCACCCACCAGGGATTGGCGCGCAAGAAGCCCAGAGCCACCGTGATGGCGCTGCCTATGATGGGGATGAAAGCGAAAAACGCCATCCAGGCGCCACGGTGCTCCACCCAGCGCTCGGCCTGCTCCAGCTTCTCCTTCTTGACGTGGGCCCAGCGCTCGATCCACTCGATGTTGCCCAGGTGCCCCATCCAGTAGCACGTCATGCCGCCTGCCACGTTGCCCGCCAGGGCGGCCAGCAGGCATATCACGGGGTCGAGCTTAAGCGGACCCACACACACCACCAGTATCGCCTCGCTGCTGAGCGGGACGATGCTGCCGGCGATAAACGAGCCCAGAAACAGGCCGAAATATCCCCACTGAACGAAAAACTGTACCAGTGCATCCATCATTATATATAGCGAAATAGGTGCAATTATCGTGCCATGCCTTGCCAGGATAGTGCGAGAGGGGGCACGATCGAGATAGAGAGAGAGGGCTATGCCAGCCGGGTGGCGTCGGGGGCCAGGGTCACCTTCTTGAGCTTGTAGAGCTGGCCCAGGGCCTTCTTGAAGTCCTTCTTGCTGCAGTTGAACTGGCGCATGATGCTGGCGGGGTCGCTCTTGTCGGTGAGGGGCATCTCGCCGCCATGGGCCTTGAGGTAGTCGAGTATCACCGTGGAGAGGTCGTCGACACGGGCCTTCTCGATTTTCTCGAGGGTGACGTCGACCTTGCCGTCGTCGCGCACCTGCTTCACAAAGCCCGTGTGGCGCTCGCCAATGTTGATGTCGCCATATATCTCGTTGCTGTAGAGCATGCCCCAGAAGTGGTTGTCGACAATCACGCGGTAGCCCAGCTCGGCGCGCTGCGTCACCAGCACGTCGACCTTCTGTCGGTGGTAGAAGTTGGGGCGGCGCTTGCTCAGGAACTTGTCGAGCTTGGCCGAGGCCACGATGCGCTGCGAGGGCTCGTCGAGATAGACACGCACGATATAGCTGCGGCCCTTGGCAATCTTCACGCGCTGCTCGCGGAAGGGGCACAGCAAGTCCTTGTTTTCCAAGCCCCAGTCGAGGAAGGCTCCCACCTGGTTGACGTCGCTCACGCGCATGAGCGCAAAATCGCCCACCTGGGCCACTGGGTGCTCGGTGGTGGCCACCGGCCGATTTTCGGAGTCGTTGTAAACAAACACGCGGCCCCAGTCGCCCGGGCGCTCGTCGCCCGAGAGGTAGCGCTTGGGCAGCAGCACCTCGTTGCCCTCGTCGTCGACGAGATAGGCGCCAAAGTCGACCATGCGCTTGATGGTGAGTTCGTTGTATTGCCCCAGTTTGATCATAATGCAGAGTTGTATTTTTTTAGCGATTGCAAAGTTAAGACAATTTCAGCAGTTTCCCGCCACCGAGCCGCCACTTTCGTGCATTTTCGGCCAATTGCGGTGCCAGAAAACCGACAAAATGAGCCACGCGCAGCAAAAAGATAAAAAAAGTTAACAGCGTGTGTAAATTGTGCTCGGCAGTGGCGGCAATATAAAAAATAATGTCTATTATTGCATTAAAAATTTAAACTTTGGGTTATTAGGATAGTCTAAGAGCTAAAAGAAAGCGAAAATAATATTAAACGTAAGATACAGCTATGAAGTACAGATTATTAACAACAATGGGTGTGGCCGCACTGAGCCTGGCGATGGTAGCCGTGGCTCAGGACTACGACGACATTTATGCTGGTGCCAGCTACAGCGGGCATTCCAGCAAGAGCAGCAAGTCGACGACTGAGCTTACTGCGCCAAGCTCTACGGCCGAAAGCCGCATCGTGAGAACAACGCCACGCTACAAGGTGACCGTTGAAAAGACGGCTGCCGGCCGTGACGAGGACGAATACAACCGTCGTGGCAACTACAGCAACTACGACACCAACATCGACGCCGACACGAGCGCAATCGTGGGCGACGCCAACAACACATTCTCCAACACCGAGCGCATACAGCGCTTCTACAACCCCGACATCGTAGACGGTTCGGGCGACGACGAGCTTATCACGCTCTACTACGACACCGAGCCAACGGTGAACCTGGTGATTGGATCCAACTGGGGCTCGCCCTACTGGGGCTACGGCTGGAACACGTGGTACGACCCGTTCTGGAGCTGGTATGACCCCTGGTACTATGGCGGCTGGTATGGCTACTATCGCCCTTGGGGCTGGTATAGCAGCTGGTATGATCCCTGGTACTCTTGGAATTGGGGCTTCGGCTGGGACTACGGCTGGGGCTGGGGGCACCACTGGGGTGGTCCCGCATGGGATCACGGCTGGGGTGGCCCAGGCTGGGACCATGGCTGGGGCAACCGCTTTGCTGGCGGTCGCCGGCCCATGAGCAACGGAATAGGCGGTGGCACAATGGCTGGCGGCGGTCGTCGCCCGGGCTATGCCACAGGCAACGGCGCTATACAGGGCCGCATGGCAGGCCCAAGCGGAGCACGCACCTATGGTGGCAGCATGAGCCGCAGCGGCATGGGCGCCAACGTGAGCGGCGGACGTCGCCCGGGCTATGCAACCGGCAACGTGAGCTCGATGGGACGCATGCCACAAGTCAACAACTCGCGCGCCTACAATGGCGGCGTCATGAGCCGTGGCTCGATGAGCACGCCATCGCGCAGCTATAGCCAGCCATCGCGCAGCTACAGCCAACCCTCGCGCAGCTACAGCGCCCCGTCGCCCAGCAGTGGCAGCTTCGGCGGCTTCGGCGGAGGTGGTGGCTTCGGCGGAGGCCGTGGCGGAGGCGGCGGCTTCTCGGGTGGCAGCCATGGTGGCGGCGGTCGTCGCTAATCAACCAGGCTGGCGAGCGATGAGCCAATGCTGAAAAGAGACAAAACTTAACGCATAGCAATAAATAATAGAGTGCACTACTCATGTGCCTCAGCTGCTACCGGGGCACATGAGTTTAAAAAAAAAAATCGCACACACACAAATACATTATCTTAAAACATAACAACAAATCCAACTGATTATGAAAAAGATTTTACTCGGACTGCTCGCTTGCAGTCTACCATTTATAGCAACAGCGCAAGAGACATTCGACGCATTGCAGAACTCGGAGACTGAGTTGCGCGGCACAGCCCGATTCCAGTCGATGGCCGGCGCCTTTGGCGCCCTGGGCGGCGACCTCTCCACCTTGTCGCAGAACCCTGGCGGCATAGGCGTGTATCGCAGCAGCGATCTGGGCCTGACCATGAGCCTCGACTTCAACTCGAGCAAGACCAACCTGGGCGGGATAGACAACGACACCTACTTCAATGTGAACAACGTGGGCTATGTGGGCTCAATACACACCGGCAGCGAGGTGATGCCCTACTTCAACATAGGCTTCACCTATCAGCGCCAGATGGATTTCCACCGCCACTATCGTGGCACCGTGGGCGGCCTCAACACCTCGATCACCAATCACATCGCAGCCTACACGGGCAACTACAGCGAGAACGACATGGGCGTGACCACCGACTACAACCCCTACTACTCGAGTTCGGCACCCTGGGCAAGCATCCTGTCGTACAACTCCTACCTGATCAACTACAACAACGGCTGGCAAGGCCTCTATGGCGACGGCACCACGGGCCGTGGCGAGTTTGAGGTTGACCAGAGCGGCCACACCGATGAGTACAGCATCAGCTTTGGCGGCAACGTGAACAACAAGGTGTACTGGGGCGCAACGGTGGGCATCACCGACCTCGACTACAAGAACTACACCTACTATGGCGAGTCGCTGACCAACGCCTATGTGTATGACTACAACAACAAGGGCGGCATCGTGAACGGCGCAGCCGACTACGGCTATGAGAACTACCTGCACACCGAGGGCACCGGCTACAACTTCAAGCTGGGTGTGATACTGAAACCCGTCAACGAGTTGCGCTTGGGCTTGGCCTTCCACACGCCCACCTATTATGACATGAAGGACCGCTACGCATCCGACGCAGCCTTCCAAATTGTTCCCAACGGAGCTACCGACGGCGGCTACTATGGCACCAACTATGCCGGCTATGGCGACGGCAGCGTCGACGAGGTGCGCTACGACATACGCACGCCGTGGCGCTTCATCGCCAGCGTTGCAAGCGTGATAGGCCGCCAGGGCATCCTGAGCTTCGACTACGAGTATGTGGGCAACGGCACGATACGCGTGTGCGACGACGACGGCCATGCCTATACCGACGTGACCGACCGCGTGAAGGATTACCTGCAGGCAAGCCACATCTTCAGGGTGGGTGGCGAGTACCGCGTGACTCCCGACTGGAGCCTGCGCGCTGGCTACAGCTACCAGACCAGCCCCGTGAAGGATGCAGTGAAGGACAATCAAGCCAACATCACCACGGTGAGCAACAGCACCGTCTATGAGTTTGACAAGAGCATCCAGCACCTCACCTTCGGTGTGGGTTACCACTACAAGAGCTTCTACTGCGACATGGCCTATGTGCACAAGTGGCGCACGAGCCAGTACAACGCCTTCTCGCCCATCGTGGGCAACGGCTATTACGAGCCCGGTGTGTACTCGGAGGTGAAGGACAACAACAACCGCGCCGTGCTCACCCTCGGTTTCCGCTTCTAAAAACACAGAGAGAAAAAGATTAATCTGTATTACGTTTAAATATATTCCAGAAAGGGATAGCCCGCCGAGGGTTGTCCCTTTTTGTTTTTGGCTTTCACAGCCCCGCATGCCACGGCTCTTTCATTTAAGATTGTTTTGGCCTGTCAAAATTAAGGTTATTTTATAGCGGGCGTTCGGACGGTTTTCCCCGCCCGATTCATGGTTTTTCCCCATTGCTTTTGGCAGTCGCAGGACGTGGGCGTGCTGCAAT
>OMUK01000041.1 GCA_900314215.1 uncultured Prevotellaceae bacterium | reverse complement strand
TCAACTATAAAGTTACGAAAAATTGGCCATTTGGCCAATTTTTTAAACCGCTTATTTTCCTGATTTTTAAGAAATTAGATTGCAGCGCGCCCACATCCTGCGACTGCCAAAAGCAATGGGGAAAAGCCATGAATCGGGCGGGGAAAACCGTCCGAACGCCCGCTATAAAATAACCTTAATTTTGACAGGCCAAAACAATCTTAAATGAAAGAGCCGTGAGCAATCGCTCAAAAATTGCATGGAAAATTAGGATAACTGGAATTTTTTTTCTACCTTTGCTAATTGATATGAAGAAGATATTGCTAATATTGATAATCGGTGCCACATTGGGCATAGCTGGTAGGGCTTGGGCTGCGCCTGAGCCGTCTCCCGCCATCGAGAATGTGTCGAGCGCGCCATCGGTCAAGGGTGGCGACGGTCGCATCTATTTCTATGCAGGTGGGGGCGATGCCGTATTCAGTGTCTATTCTATCACTGGGCAGCTTGTGAGGACCGTGAGGGTCGGGGCCGACTCCCACGCGTCGATTGATATAGCCAAGGGCTTCTACATCGTGCGCTACTACAACCAGTGGTCGCGCAAGGTGGTGGTCAAGTAAAGCAGGCACACCATGCTACTATGATACTCGCCGAGTTGTTTCCTTATGCTCATGCAGTATTTGTCGTTTTCACGATAATATATGCAGTGACCATATTGGGTACAATCGGCGTTGTTATTTCAGAAAACCGCAATCCCGTGAAATCACTGGCATGGGTCACCGTGCTCGTGATGGTCCCCATACTGGGGCTTTTCCTGTATTTGTTTTTCGGCCGCAGCCTCAAGAGCGTGGTCATGATTTCGCGCAAAAACCGCTTGAAATTGCGCGGCGAGGCCCGGCTCGACACCATCGATGTCGACAAGCTCAACCTCACCGACAGCAGCAAGCAGATCATTCGCTTGGTCAATAGCGTGACCGAGCCTCATTTCTTCCCGGGCAACCACATCGAGATCTTCACCGAGGGCCAGGTCAAGTATGACGCGCTCAAGCGCGACCTGCTCGCCGCCAAGCACTACATCAACCTGCAATATTTCATCTTCTCGGCCGACAAGATAGGGCAGGAGATAGCCAGCATCCTCATCAAGAAGGCGCACGAGGGGGTGAAGGTGCGTGTGATTTACGACCATGTGGGCTCGTGGAGCATCAAGGCGGCCTTCTTCAAGCACATGCGCGACGAGGGCGTGGAGGCCTACCCCTTCTTGCGTGTCACCTTCCCGCAGCTCGCCAACCGCCTCAACTGGC
Organism: uncultured Prevotellaceae bacterium; assembly: GCA_900314215.1. GTDB lineage: Bacteria > Bacteroidota > Bacteroidia > Bacteroidales > Muribaculaceae > Sodaliphilus. The sequence continues at coordinate 23,636 of OMUK01000041.1, read as the reverse complement.
GCAACCACCGCAAGGTGGTGGTGATCGACGGCAAGGTGGGCTACATAGGCGGCATGAACATTGCCGACCGCTATGTGACCGGCGAGCACGGCCACCCGGCCTGGCGCGACACCCACTTGCGCATCGTGGGCGGTGCGGTCAAGGCCCTGCAGTTCTCGTTTGCCGTCGATTGGAATTTCATGAAGCGCATGTTGCTCACGCAGCCCACCCAGAGCTACAACGTGCAACCCAACGATGCCGACGGCATGCAGGTCTTGGACAGTGGCCCCACTGGCATGTGGAACGGCATGTCGCTCGTCTTCCTCAAGGCCATCTCGCTGGCCAAGAAGTGCATCTATATCCAGACGCCCTACTTCTTGCCCAACGATGGCCAAATCAAAGCGTTGCAGACGGCAGCCCTATCGGGCGTAGACGTGCGCATCATGATACCCCGCACCCCCGACAGCAAGGTGCTGCGCTACAGCTCCTTCTCCTATGTGCAAGAGTGCCTGCAGGCAGGCATCAAGATATATTTCTACGACAAGCGCATGCTGCATGCCAAGTGCGTGATCGTCGACGACGAGTTTGTGACAGCAGGCTCTACCAACTTTGACTACCGCAGCTTTGAGCACAACTTTGAGTGCAACGCCCTCATCTACAGCAAGAGTTTCAACGCCCGCATGAAGAGGGTTTTCCTCAACGACCAGCGCACCGAGTGCACACGCATCATCATGTCGCACTGGAAGCGGCGCCCTCGCGGCCAGAAGGTGCTCGAGTCGCTCTCGCGCCTGCTGGGTCCAATTCTATAAACGCACCTCTTATTCTGGATTATGATTACTTTTCCTAACGCTAAAATCAACTTGGGACTCAACATCGTGGCTCGTCGCCCCGACGGCTACCACGACATCGAGACGGTGTTTTACCCAGTGATGCCGCTGAGCGACGTGCTCGAGATTGTGCCGGCCAAGTCGGGCGTGACCACCCTCACTTGCTATGGCAACAAGGTGGACTGCCCGCCCGAGAAAAACCTGGTGATGCGTGCCGCCCGCCTCATGCAGGCCCGCTACAGCCAGGTGGGCGAGGTCGACATGCATCTCTACAAGCACATACCCGATGGCGCTGGCTTGGGCGGCGGCTCGAGCGACGCCTCCCATGCCCTCATGATGCTCAACAGCCTCTACAGCGTGGGCGCCAGCCAGCATGAACTGGCCGCGATGGCCTCGACACTGGGTGCCGACTGCGCCTTTTTCATCTACAATCACCCCATGATGGCCACTGGCGTGGGCGATGTGTTCTCGCCTGTGGAGGTCGACCTCAAGGGCATGACGATGCTGCTGGTGAAGCCCGCCGTGTCGGTGCCCACCCGCGAGGCCTATGCCCGCGTGGCACCAGCTCCCTCGGCCGAGCCCATCCCCGATATTCTGAGACGCCCCATGACCCAGTGGGCAGGACATCTCAAGAATGATTTTGAGCCCAGCGTCTTCTCCCAGCATGCGCTCCTGCCCGCCATCAAGGCCAAGATTGAGGCTGCCGGCGCCGTGTATTGCAGCATGAGCGGCAGCGGGTCGTCGATATTCGGCATCTTCGACAGTGCCAATTTGGCAGAACAGGCGGCCCGGCAATTTGCCGATACCACGCATTTTGTCATATCGCTGTAGGGCACGTCACGCGCCCTCGCCATTGCATGCTTGGCCACACAGAGTACCTGGCAAGTGATGCCACATTGGCGCGGTTTTTGTTAAGAAACCAGCGGTAACTGGATTTAACATTGAAAATAAAATTTAAACGAAATATGAGCAAGAAAGAACAAAAAGAGCAGCAAGCAGCTGCAAGCAACGAGCCCAAGCAGCAGCCTGGGGCCCAAGAGCCCAAGGCCGATGCCAAGAAAGAGGGCGAGCAGCCTGCTGCTAAAAAAGAGGATGAGAAAAAGAAGGAGGAAACTCCCGAGGAGCAGATAGCCCGACTGAAGGGCGAGCTGGAGCATGAGAAAAAGGAATACCTCTTCTTGATGGCTGAGTTTGACAACTTCCGCAAGCGCACGCTCAAGGAGAAGAGCGACCTCATCAAGAATGGCGGCGAGAAGGTGCTGATCGACCTGCTCCCGGTAATCGACGACTTTGAGCGCGCTATCGACGCTCTGGAAAAGACTGCCGATATCGACAGCGTGAAAGAGGGCGTCAACTTGATTTACAACAAGTTTGTAAAATACCTTGAGAAGCAACACGTGAAGCCCATGGAGTCGACTGGCAAGGACTTTGACAGCGACATACACGAGGCAGTGACCACCTTCCCGGCCAAGGACGAGAGCCAGAAGGGCAAGGTGGTCGACACGGTGCTCAAGGGCTACACGATAAATGACAAAGTACTGCGCCACGCCAAGGTGGTCGTGGGCCAATAAAACATAGGGGAGGATTTTTTTGACATTATGGCAGAAAAAAGAGATTATTACGAGGTGTTGGGCGTCTCCAGAAACGCCACGGCCGATGAGCTGAAGAAGGCTTATCGCAAGATGGCCATCAAGTACCACCCCGATCGCCAGCAAGGCAAGAGCGAGGCCGAGAAGAAGGCTGCCGAGGAGAAATTCAAGGAGGCAGCCGAGGCCTACGATGTGCTCAGCAACCCCGACAAGCGTGCCCGCTACGACAAGTTTGGCTTCTCGGGCGAGCAGGGTTTTGGTGGATTTGGCGGCCAGGGCATGTCGATGGAGGACATCTTCTCGCAATTTGGCGACATCTTTGGCGGCGGCTTCGGCGACTTCTTCGGCGGCGGCTTTGGCGGCAGCCGGCGCTCGAGTGGCGGCGGACGCCGTGTGCAGCGTGGCACCGACCTGCGTGTGCGCGTGCGCGTCAACCTCAATGATGTGGCCCATGGCGTGGAGAAGAAGTTGAAGATACCGCGCATGGTGTCGTGCGCTGCCTGTGGCGGCACCGGCGCCAAAAACGGCACTGCCCAGGAGACTTGCCCCACTTGCCACGGCAGTGGCGTGGAAGTGCGCGTGCAACGCACGATTTTGGGCCAAATGCAGACCCAGAGCACTTGCCACACTTGCGGCGGCTCGGGCAAGATCATCAAGGAGCGTTGCCCCGAGTGCGGCGGCACTGGCCTGGTGAAGAAAGAGGATATTGTGACCGTCAACATTCCTGCCGGAGTGGGCGAGGGCATGACCCTGAAGATGAGCGGCAAGGGCAATGAGGCCCCTGGCGGCGGCATACCGGGCGACCTGCTCATCGTGATCGAGGAAGAACCCGACGTGCAATTGCAACGCGACGGCAACGACTTGATCTACAACCTGATGCTCGACTTCCCAACGGCAGTGTTCGGCGGCAAGGTCGATGTGCCCACCGTCGACGGCCATGCGCGCATATCGATACAGCCTGGCACGCAGCCTGGCACCGTGCTGCGCTTGAGGGGCAAAGGCCTGCCATCGCCCGACAGCTACGGCAACGGCGACGAGCTCATCAACGTGATGGTGTATGTGCCCGAGAAGCTCTCGAGCTCAGAGAAGCGCGCCATCGAGTCGCTGCGTGACTCGAGCAATGTGAAGCCCACCGAGTCGACCACGCGTCGCATCTTCGGCCGGCTGCGTCACATCTTTGACAACTAAAAATAGGTCAACCTTATATTTATTGCGATATTTTCACTAATTTTGCGGCTGAAAGTATCGCAATATTTTTTTTGCCCTCACGGTTCACATTCTACGTTGATATGAGAATTTCATTCTTGAAATACGGCTTGCTGGCACTGGCCTTGTGCATGGCCATGGGCGTGCAAGCCAAAAAGAAGCAAGTGATTGCACCCAGCTACTCGTGGTCGATAAGCGACCCTCTGGGCTTGCGCTTTGCCCAGCCCCTCGACACGGTCTTTGATAACTACAGCGACCGCTTCGTTCCCTCGTTTCGCTCCAAGGCGTGGTCTACCACCGGCAACTATGGCGCCGAGGGCCAAGACATGATATTCTTCGACCGCGTGCCCACTAGCGAGTTCTTCTTTGAGGACGCCTTGAGCACCTGGCTGCCCAGCGTGGCCACGCAGCGCTACTACAACACCCGCATCCCCATGACCGTGGTGGGCCATGCCACCGGCGGCAACAAGTATAGCAACCAGGACCGCACGCAGCTGCTCTTCAGCGGCAACGTCGACAAGCGCATCGAGGTGGGTGCCGCTATCGACTACATCTACAGTAAGGGCTCCTATGAGAACCAGGCTGCCAAAAACTTCCGCTGGAGCGCCTTTGGCTCCTACATTGGCGACCGCTACGAGATGCATGCCTTCATGAACCACTACAGCAGCACCAACAAGGAGACGGGCGGCATCACCGACGACCTCTATATCACCGACCCTGCCCAGGTGCAAGGCGGCGAGAGCCATGTCGACCCCAAGGATATTCCCACTCGCTTGAGTCAGGCTCAAAACACGGTGGTGGGCACCGAGTTCTACATGAATCACCGCTACAACGTGGGCTATTACCACTATGAGCGCGACTCGGTGACCGACACCATCAAGGGCAAGACCTATATCCCCGTCACCAGCTTCATCTGGACCCTCGACTACAAGCACAACAAGCATAAGTTTATCGACCAGGCGGCTGCCGAGGATACCTCCTACTTCGACCACACCTATCTCAACTATGGCGGCACCAATGAGAAGCAATACTACTCGAGCGTGCGCAACACCGTGGGCGTGTCGATGCTTGAGGGCTTCAACAAGTACGCCAAGTTTGGCTTTGCCCTCTATGCCACCCACGAGATGCGCAAGTATACCCAGGTGCCCGACAGCATCACCGGCCGTGTGACCACTTGGCCCACTGCCGACTCGCTCACCGTGGCCGTTCCCCACAAGCACACCGAGAATGACTTCACCGTGGGCGGCCAGCTCACCAAGCAGCATGGCAGCATCCTCACCTACGACGCCCAGGCCGAGTTTGGCGTGGTGGGCCGCCATGCAGGCGACATCGACGTCAAGGGCGACGTGGCCACCCGCATCAGCCTGCTTGGCGATACCGTCACCATCAAGGGCTACGGCTATTTCAAAAACAAGGCAGTGCCTTATCTGCTCGAGAAATTTGTGTCCAACCACTTCGCCTGGGACAACGACTTGAGCAAGGTCACCCGCTTCCGCGTGGGCGGCGTGCTCGATGTGCCCCACACTGCGACCCTTGTGAATGTGGGCTACGAGACCCTCAAGAATTATGTGTACTTTGGCACCGACGGCACTCCCGCGCAATGCGGCTCGCCCATCCATGTGCTCAACGCCACACTCAAGCAGAACCTCGCCTTCCGCGCCCTGCACTGGGAGAACGACCTCACCTTCCAGACCTCGAGCAACGACGACGTGCTGCCCCTGCCCAAATTCTCGATCTACAGCAACCTCTATGTGAAGTTCACCATCGCCCGCGTGCTGCATTGCCAGCTAGGCGTCGACGGCAACTACTACACCAAGTATTACGCCCCCAGCTACAATCCCGCCACGATGACCTTCTACAACCAGCACGACGTGAAATGCGGCAACTTCGCCTTCATGAACCTCTACGCCAACTTCCGCATGAAGCAAGCGCGCTTCTTTGTAATGTACAGCCACGTGAACAAGGGTCTCTTTGGCGGCAACAACTACTTCAACGCTCCGCACTACCCGTTGAATCCCGGCCGCTTCCAGCTAGGCGTGATCGTTGACTTCTTGAACTAAAATGATGAATCGAATTAAATATTTAGGACTGGTGCTCATGCTCGTGGGCATGGCAGCCTGTGGTGGCAAGCAAGAGCAGCAGGCTTCTGCCGGCGCCCCCGCTCAGATAGAGGCTAGCACCTCGCCGGCCACAAGCGAGACCAGCATCGTCACGGCCACCGACAGCGTGATGACCCCTCAGCGCTTCTGCCAGCAGCTGGAGCACGACGGCGCCCTGGCCGCCACCATCGATGGTGAGGGCTACGTGGTCTATACCGTCGACACCAAGATGGACCAGATGCGCCCTGGCGACGCCGACCGCCTCGCCCGCACCGTCTACGACAAAGCCGAGGCCGCTGGTGTGAAAATTCCCGGCACCCGCGTCTACGACCAATTCACCTCCCAAGTCCTCTCCCAGTACAATCCCCAGTAGCTGTTTTGGCCGAGAAGTTTTATAAATAGTGTTGAGTTAGCTAGTGTATGAAACTATTTGTAATCAGGCTTTTATATTCTCTATATTGTGCAGAGAGATGGAACTATCGTGTCACGATGCGTGTGCTTGATCCTTTTATCAATCGCCTGTGCAAACTGCTATATTCTTGGAATCCGTTCGGCTTTGTCCAGAAAAATAATCCAACGCTGGAGCGCTATATAGAAAATGTGCATAGATCGAATAGAATCGTTTTTTATGATTATGTTATAGGTGCGCAAGCCGAAGGAATATTGGTTTCTTCGTTTGTCCCCTGTGAAATGCTTATTTTCTCTGTTATCAGGAAACTTAGGATACTTCCTATTCAGTATTCCCATTTCTCTATATATCTTATAATCTCATGTGTCATCTCCCTGGTGTTTACCCATTTCTTTGGCCTAAAGAATGATGAATATATAGGCTATTTTCATAAATTTGAACAACATAAAAATAATGCCGTTTGGCACATTGTCTCTTCTGTGTTTTTCATCGGCGCAGTATGTGCGGGTATATTCTGCATTATTTTGTGGAATGAGAGCTGAAAATTAAACGTCTGAAGACTTGCAGTTTTGGCCGAAAATTCTTATCTTTGACAAAAAGCATCGCGACATGGTGAGATACATCAATCCATACACCGATTTCGGCTTTAAGAAGCTATTCGGGACCAAGGTGAACAAGGACTTGCTCATCTCTTTCCTCAACGCCCTTTTTAATGGAGAGGAAGTGGTGGTTGACCTCACTTACAATAATGTGGAGATTCAAGGGCTCACAAGGCTCGACCGCAATGCCATTTTCGATGTGTTTTGCACCAACGACAAGGGCGAGCGCTTCATCGTAGAGATGCAGAAGGCTGAGCAGCAGTATTTCAAGGACCGTAGCATCTTCTACGCCTCTTTCCCCATCCAGGAGCAAGCCCGGCGCGGGCACGATTGGAATTTCCATCTCAAGGGCGTGTATTTCATAGGTATCCTCGATTTTGTGTTCCCCGAGGATGAATACTCGACCGACTGCTTCCATCACGAAATTAAACTCATGGACGTGGACGACAAGCATGTGTTTTACGACAAACTCACGTTTATCTACCTTGAGATGCCCAAGTTTAACAAGACTGAGGATCAGCTTGTGACGATGTTTGACAAGTGGATGTTCTGCTTGAAGAACCTGTGGCACCTGCTCGACCGTCCAGCAGCCTTGCAGGAGCGCGTGTTCAAGCGTCTCTTCCGCGAGGCCGAGATTGCCCGCTTCACGCCCGAAGAGCGCAAGAGCTACGAGCACAGCTTGATGGTGTACCGCGATCTAGTCAATGTGGTAGACTTTGCCGAGAAGAAGGGCATTGCCCAGGGCCGTGAGGAAGGCATCGCCCAGGGCCGTGAGGAGGGTATCGCCCAGGGCCGTGAGGAAGGCATACTCGAAGGGAAAAAGGCTGTGGCAAAGTCACTTTTGCAGGCCGGCATGAGCAAAGAGGAAGTGAAGCACGCCACTGGCCTCACCGACGCCGATTTGGTAGGCCTTTGATCCAATCTGTTGAAAAAGGAGATAGCTTATCTTTAGATAAGTTTATCAATAAATAATCAGGAGGGGAGTGCCCGCGATGGCGCTTCCCTCCTGCATTTTGGCTGTAGCCTTGTTGGTAATCGGGGCTATTTCACGTAGTTGGCGATTTCGGCGGCGCTGGGGTTGTTGAGCAGCGTTCCGGGTCGCCAGTTGATGGCAGGGTAGGTGGCCTTGAGCAGAGCGTCGGCCCGCTTGGTGTTGCTGCCTCCCGAGGTGGCAAAAGTCTTCACCACTTTGCCGTCGAGCTTGTTGGCCTCGATGAAGGTGTTGATGATGGTGGGCTGCTGATACCACCAAATGGGGAACCCGATGTAGATGGTGTCGTATTGCTCCATGTTCTTCACCACGCCGCCGCCCTTGATGGCTGGGCGCGAGTTGGGATCCTTCATCTCAACGGTGGAGCGCGAGCGCTCGTTGGTCCAGTCGAGGTCGGCAGCGGTGTATTCCTGCTCGGGCACGATCTCGTAGAGGTCGGCACCGGCTGCCTTGGCAATCTTCTGTGCCACCACTTGGGTGGTGCCGGTTGCCGAGAAATAAGCTACTAGAGTCTTATGTTCCATTCTGGTGTTATTCTCCTTTTTCTGTGCTTGCGCGCAGGCTGTTGTGCTCATGGCCAGCAGGCCTGCCAGTGCGATAATAATACTCTTCATTGTCGTTGGTCTTGTGTTTGTTGCAAATTTACGCCATTCCCGGCGAAACGCGATTACCATAATTGCTGAAATTATAACAAATTTTACTGCAGGGCGGCCGCTGGGGCATGTGATAAACCGATGTCCTATTACTTATGGTAAATTGAGCATAGATGCCGAAGTTATGAATAGCAATTTTGCACTTAATTAATATGTGCATGGCTTTGTTGTGGGGAAAATAATTCTTATCTTTGCAATGCAAAAGTATCTCGCTACGGCGCCTATAGCTTTGTGTTTGAGCTAGATGGTTGATAGTGAGAGGTTTGTGTGTTTTGAAAAAATTAGATGGCAACTACACATAGCACTTTCAGCGATTTCATGTTGTGCCGCATCAAGAGCTGCGGCGCCGGGGGTGTGGCGTGCGGTAGATGCAAGAATGAATCAAAAACGGCGTCGAGCTGTGTTGGTTCATTTTTTTATGGTTGGTAAAAAATCAAATAAGAATATAAATTAAATTTATGGTTTTAATCGGTATTCAAAGTACAACCTTGGCGGTTACCGCGATACTCACCGGCGCTGTGCTGGTGGCAGCGGCACTCGTCATCGCCTATCTCATAGGCCCCCGCTCCTATACTAAGATGAAGGGCGAGCCCTATGAGAGTGGTATCCCGACGCGAGGCGACAGCCAGGCCCAGTTCCATGTGGGCTACTACCTGTTTGCCATCCTCTTTCTCATGTTCGATGTCGAGACCGTGTTCTTGTTTCCTTGGGCAGATATCTGCAAGGAGCTTAAGAGTGCGGCCCTGCCGGCAGTCGGCACATTCTTGGTAATATTAGTTTTAGGCCTGGCCTACGCCTGGAAGAAAGGAGCATTGCGATGGAAGTAAAGAGACCCAAAATCAAGAGTATGAAGTGGGAGGACTTCAAAGACAACGAGTATATCGACCAGTTGCTGGCCGAGTTGAACGCCTCGGGCACCAATGTGGTTGTGGGCAAGTTCAACCAGCTGCTGCAATGGGGTCATGCCAACTCGCTGTGGCCTTTCTCCTTCGGCACAAGCTGCTGCGCTATCGAGTTTATGTGCTTGGGCGCAGCCCGCTACGATATGGCACGCTTTGGTGCCGAGGTGGCACGCAACTCGCCACGCCAGGCCGACTACATCATGTGCATGGGCACCATCACCTATCGCATGGCACCGGCACTGGTGCGCCTCTATGAGCAAATGGCCGAGCCAAAATATGTGATCGCCTGCGGTGCCTGCACCGTATCGGGCGGCCCGTTCACCAAGAGCTACTGCGTGGTGAAGGGCATCGACGACATCATCCCCGTCGACGTGTATATGCCAGGTTGCCCGCCGCGTCCCGAGGCCATGTTCTATGGCTTGATGCAGCTGCAGCGCAAAATCAAGATCTCCAAGTGGTTTGGCGGTGACGCCCGCAAGGAGAAGCGCGCCAAGTTCTTCGAGGCCAAGGCCCAGGAGGAGAAAGACGCTGCCCTGCGCGCCGAGTTGATGAAGGCTGCTCAAGAGAGCAAAGAGCCTGTCTTGGACCTCTGAGAGAGTGATAACGATTGAAAACTGAATTTTAAGATATATAGTATACACATTATTTATATGGCAGATATACAAGAAAAAATCGCCAAGCTTTGCCCCGAGGCCCAATTCGACACCACGGGCGAGTTGCTGCTGGTGACTGTGGCCGACGAGAAATGGCACGATCTTGCCAAGGCATTGAAAGAGCAACTGGGTTTTGACTACCTCAATGCCCTGGTGGGTGTCGACTGGAAAGACTCGCTGGGCGTGATGTATTACTTGACCAATACCGAGACCCAAGATATGATACACGTGAAGGTGGCTACCACCGACCGTGAGACCCCGCGCCTGCACACGGTGAGCGACCTGTGGGCCGTGGCCAACTTCCAGGAGCGCGAGGTGTATGACTTCTTCGGCATCGAGTTTATCAACCACCCCGACATGCGCCGCTTCTTCCTGCGCACCGACTGGGTGGGCTACCCGCTGCGCAAGGACTACGACATGGACGAGAAGCTCAACCCCATCAGGCTCAACCCCGAGCCCAATGAGGACGACACCTATAGCCTGGTTGAGGACGCCGACGGCAACCTCAAGCGCATCGACAAGAAGGTGTTTGGCCCCGACGAGTATGTGATCAACATCGGCCCCCAGCACCCGTCAACCCACGGCGTGCTGCGCTATCGCACCTCGATTGAGGGCGAGCTGGTGAAGAAGGTCGACGTGGTCTCGGGCTACATTCACCGCGGCATCGAGAAGCTGAGCGAGGGCTTGACCTATCAGTCGGGACTGCTCTACAGCGAGCGCATGGACTACATGGCTGCTCACATGAACCGCCACTGCCTGTGCCTGTGCATCGAGAAGGCTCTGGGCATCGAGGTTCCTCACCGCGCCGAGCTCATACGCATGATGATGGACGAGCTCATGCGCTTGTCGAGCCACCTGCTCTCCTATGGCTGCTTGACCATGGACCAGGGCGCTACCACGGCATTCTTCTACCCCTTCCGCGAGCGCGAGCTGGTGTATGACATATTTGACAAGAATTGCGGAGCCCGCATGTCGATGAGCTACGACACGATAGGCGGCGTGACGATGGACGTGCAGCCCGACTTTGTCGACGACGTGCGCCACGCCTGCGACGTGATCGAGGCCCACATCCCCGAGTATCACAAGCTCTTTTCCAAGAATGTGATTGCCCTGGGCCGCATGAAGGGCACCGGCGTGCTCACCCGCGAGCAGGCCATCAACTATGCTGTGGGCGGCCCCACCGGCCGTGCCAGCGGCTTCCACTGCGACGTGCGCAAGACGCATCCCTACTCGCTCTACAACGAGGTGGAATTTGACGAAATCACCTATAACAACGGCGACAGCTACGACCGCTACATGTTGCGTCTCAAGGAGATGGAAGAGAGCATCAAGATACTGCGCCAGTGCTGCGACATGATGGAGAAGGAAGAAGGCCACGAGTTCTGTGCCAAGGTGCCCAAGCTCATCAAGCTGCCCAAGGGCCACTGGTACCAGCAGGTTGAGGCCAGCCGTGGCCCGATAGGCGTGTACCTGGAGAGCGACGGCGATCCCAAGCCCTTCCAGAAGCCCTACCGCTTGCACTACCAGTCGCCATGCTTCAACCTGATAGGTGTGGTCGACCTCACGTGCAAGGACAACCTGATTGCCGACCTGATCACCATCACGGCATCGCTCGACTATGTGATCCCCGACATCGACCGATAGTATTTTAGACAGATTTCCAGAACTTAAAATAAAAGAAAAATACTCTAGATATGTATGACTTTAGTGTAGTCACAAAGTGGATTGACGACCTGCTCACCGTCACGTGCGGCCTGCCAGTGTGGTTGTCGACCACAATCGAATGTGTGCTGGTAGGCGTCGTTTTGCTCACGCTCTACGCCGTGTTCGCTATGATTTACATCATGTATGAGCGCTGGGTGTGCGCTTGGATTCAGTGCCGCCGCGGCCCAATACGTGTGGGTCCCTGGGGATTGCTGCAAATCTTTGCCGACGTCATCAAGATTCTCACCAAGGAGGTCATCACCTTGTGGGACAACGACAAGTTCCTCTTCTACCTGGCCCCCTACTTTGTAGTGATTTCATCGATCACCATGTTTGCCTGCCTGCCCTGGGGCAATGGCTTGCAAATCATCGACATGAACATAGGCGTGTTCTTCATCATCGCCATGTCGTCGCTGGGCGTGATTGGCATCCTGCTGGCCGGCTGGTCGAGCAATAGCAAGTACACGCTCATTGGCGCCATGCGCAGCGGTGCGCAGATGATAAGCTACGAGCTCTCGGTGGGCATCACCATGCTCACCGTCGTGTGCCTGGCAGGCACCATGAGCATCACTGGCATATGCCAGGCTCAAGAGCACGGCTGGTTCATCTTCACCGGTCACATCCCGGCCATCATCGCCTTCCTCATCTACATCGTGGCAGCCAATGCCGAGAACAACCGTGGCCCCTTCGACCTGCCTGAGGCCGAGCACGAGCTCACCGCCGGCTACCACACCGAGTACTCGGGTATCCACTACGGTCTCTTCTACCTGGCCGAGTACCTCAACCTCTTTGTGGTGAGCGGTATCGCTGCCCTGCTCTTCCTGGGCGGCTGGATGCCACTGCACATAGGCGGCTGGACGGCCTTCAACACCGTGATGGACTACATCCCCTCGCCCCTGTGGTTCCTGGGCAAGACCTTCTTCATGACCTTCGTCTTCATGTGGATACGCTGGTCGTTCCCGCGTGTGCGCATCGACCAGATGCTGGGCCTGGAGTGGCGCTACCTCATGCCCATTGGCCTTGTCAACCTCGTGGTCATGGCTGTGTGCGTGTCGATGGGGTGGCACTTTTAAACTGAACAATTATTTGTAAAACACATACTATAATTTATTTTCGTGATTATGGCAGATAGTTATGGAAAAATAACGCAAGTAATCGGACCTGTGGTCGACATTACTTTTGATGACGAAAGCCAGGTGCCTGACATCTACACCGCTCTCTCGGTGACGCGTCAGGACGGGGTTGAAGTCATTCTTGAGGTCGAGCAGCACATCGGCGAGAACACCGTGCGATGCGTTGCCATGGACAGTACCGACGGATTGCAGCGCGGCATCAAGGTGAAAAACCTGGGCCAGCCTATTTCTGTTCCTACTGGCGAGCAAGTCAAAGGCCGTCTGCTCAACGTGATTGGAGAGCCAATCGATCACCTCAAGCCCCTCAAGGGCGGTGACCGGCGCCCCATTCACCAGCCTGCTCCCGACTTCTCCGACTTGTCGATCTCCCAAGAGATTCTTTACACCGGTATCAAGGTCATCGACCTGATTGAGCCATTCTCCAAGGGTGGCAAGATCGGCCTCTTCGGTGGCGCCGGCGTGGGCAAGACAGTGCTCATTCAGGAGCTCATTCACAACATTGCCCATGGCCTGAACGGCTACTCGGTGTTTACTGGCGTGGGCGAGCGCACTCGTGAGGGCAACGACCTGCTGCGCGAGATGATTGAAAGTGGCGTCATCAAGTATGGCGACAAGTTTAAGGAAGAAATGGGCCAAGGCAAGTGGGACCTCGACGCCGTCGACATGAAGGCCGTTGAGGACTCGCAAGTGACCCTGGTCTTCGGCCAGATGAATGAGCCGCCAGGCGCCCGCCTGCGTGTGGCCCTCTCGGGCCTCACCGTGGCCGAGCAATTCCGCGACCAGGACGGCGGCGGCAAGGATATCCTCCTCTTTATGGACAACATCTTCCGCTTCACCCAGGCTGGCAGCGAGGTGTCGGCTCTGCTGGGCCGCATGCCATCGGCCGTGGGTTACCAGCCCACGCTGGCCAGCGAGATGGGCGCCCTGCAAGAGCGCATCACCTCGACCAAGAACGGGTCAATCACCTCGGTTCAGGCTGTGTATGTGCCTGCCGACGACTTGACCGACCCTGCTCCTGCCACCACATTCAGCTTCCTCGATGCCACCACGGTGCTCAACCGCAAGATCACCGAGCTGGGTATATACCCGGCCGTCGACCCGCTGGCTTCCACCTCGCGCATCATGGACCCCAACATCATAGGCGAGGAGCACTACAACACCGCCCAGCGCGTGATACACTTGCTGCAGAAGTATCAAGAGCTGCAAGATATCATCGCCATCCTGGGTGTCGACGAGCTGAGCGACGACGACAAGCTCGTGGTGTCGCGCGCCCGCCGCGTGCAGCGCTTCCTCTCGCAACCCTTCTATGTGGCCGAGCAGTTCACTGGCGTGCCTGGCACGATGGTGCCCTTGAAGGAGACCATACGCGGCTTCAAGATGATTCTCGACGGCGAGGTCGACGATATGCCTGAGCAGGCATTCCTCAACGTGGGCACTATCGACGAGGCTATCGCCAAGGGCAAGAAGATTCTTGACCAAATCAAAGCATAATTGATTTCGGCAGGCGGGCGGCCCGCGCCGCTTGCCTGGATTTGAGATTTTTTAATAAACTGGTAAGTTTCATGACACTCAAAATTATATCGGCTGAAAAAATTGAGTTTGAAGGCGCGGTCACCTCGGTGACCCTGCCAGGCGCGCTTGGCCTCTTCCAGGTGCTGCAAAACCATGCTGCCCTCATCTCGTCGCTCAAGGCTGGCACCATGACCTATGTGCTTGATGGTGGCGAGACCCAGAGTCGCGAGATCGCAGGTGGTGTAGCTGATATCAAGGACAATGTGGTGTCGGTGTGTCTATATTAAAATAGAATAGTTATGAAGAAGGTAATAACAGCGGTTATAGCTTGTGTGATTGTGGCGCTCATGGCCCTGGGCTATATGCAGGCCTCACACCACAACTACGACACCCACAAGATGCCCGATACCAAGGGGGTGATTTTCAACCACCTGGGCGACAGCTACTGGTGGGACATCCCATTCTCTGAAGACTATTTTATTCCTCTTCCATGCATCGTGCAAGACAAGGCGGGAGAGTGGCACGTGTTCAGCTCGTCGCGCATCCATGGCGGCAAGACCTACACGGCCCCTGACGGCGCCAAGTTTATGTTGCAAGGCGACATCAACAAGGACCACCACAACCGCATCGTCGAGATAGGTGCCGACAATGGAAAAGACTATAGACCGCTTGATCTCTCGTTTACCAAGGATGCGCTGGGCATCTTCATCGCAGTCATCGTGGTGATACTGCTGGTGATGAACGTGCGCAACTGGTATAAGAAGCACGACATGAAGGCGCCCCGCAAGGGCACGGCCTTCATGGAGGTGTGTGTCGACTTCGTCTACGGCGACACGATACGTCCCATCATGGGCAAGGAGGCGCCCAAATATGCTCCCTACTTGCTCACCTGCTTCTTCTTCATCCTCACGATGAACCTGCTGGGACTGGTCGTGATATTCCCTGGCGGCGCCAACCTGACCGGCAACCTGGCCGTGACGCTGTTTCTGGCACTGTGCACCTTCCTGGTGACCAACTTCACCGGCACGCGCGAGTACTGGAAAGAGATATTCTGGCCCGACGTGCCCTTGGCACTCAAGTGTCCGGTTCCGCTCATGCCCGTGATTGAGCTCTTCGGCATCTTCACCAAGCCATTGGCCTTGATGATCCGTCTTTTTGCCAACATGCTGGGCGGCCACATGGTGGTCATCGTCTTCACGATGCTCATCTTCATCTTCAGCGCAATGTTTGGCGTCATTGCCGGTGCAGGCACCACGGTGCTCTCGCTGGCCCTGTCGCTCTTCATGTTGCTTCTCGACACCCTGGTGAGCTTCATCCAAGCCTATGTGTTCACCATCCTTTCCACCATGTTCATCTCCATGGCGCATGTACATGAAGAGGAACCGCAAACCACAGTGAAATAACAACAAACGAAAATAAAACAATTAAAAATTTAGAATTATGTTAAGTATGATTTTAGCAGCAGCAGCCCTGGCAGTTATGGGCGCTGGCATCGGCGCAGGTATCGCAGCTATCGCAGCTGGTATCGGTATTGGTAGAATTGGCGGCTCGGCCATGGAGGCCATCGCACGTCAGCCCGAGTCGACTGGCGACATCCGTAGCAACATGATCGTGATCGCAGCCCTTATCGAGGGTGTTGCATTCTTCGCCCTCATCGTGTGCATCCTTTGCATTTTCATGGGTTAATTTAGCTGGCATTAAGTTATGGAATTGTTTGTGCCTGAGTTTGGCCTGGTGTTCTGGATGTTTGTGGCATTCCTGTGCCTCTATTTCATCCTGGCAAAATATGGCTGGCCCTATGTGATCAAGTCGATGGAAAAACGCGCCGACCTGATCGACAAGGGAGTGGCCTATGCACAAGAGGCTAAATCGCATCTCGACAATGCCAAGGCTGAAGCAGAACAGGTTATCGCCAAAGCACGCCAGCAACAGGCCGACATACTTCGCGACGCCGACAAGATGAAGTCTCAAATCATTGAAGAGGCTAAGTCGCAGGCCGCCGTGGAGGCCAAGAAAGTGATTGATGCTGCCCAAGTCTCGATCGAGCAAGCCCGCAAGGAGAGTGAGCAGCAGTTGCGCCAGGAGATAAGTGGCTATGCGCTCACTATCGCCGAGCAGGTCATCCGCAAGAACATGGCCGATGACAAGGCTCAGAAAGACCTGGTGGATAAATTGTTGAACGAGGTTGAAAACAAAAACTAAGTAGATTATGAATGACGGACTGATTCCCAATCGATACGCCAAGGCGCTCTTCAAGCATGCCAGCGAGGCTGGCGAGCAGGCCCTTGTATACGACGAGATGAAGCAACTCGAATTGAGCTATGCCCAAAACTCGCAACTCAAGATTACTGTCAACAATCCGTTCGTCGCTGTCGATGAGAAGGAGAAGGTGATTCTCACCGCTGCCGGCGCCAAGGCTGGCGGCGCCCTAGACCGCTTCTTGCTACTGGTGATTAAGAAAAACCGAGTTGACTTTTTGCGATTGATCGCGCAGGCCTATATCAAGCTATATCGCCGCGAGTGCTCGATCGCAAGCGTTGAGATTGCCACGGCAAGCAAGTTGCCCGCCGAGCAAATCAACGGCATACTCGATGTGGTGAAACGGCACCTGGGCTCCAAGACGCTGGAGCAGACCGTCACGGTCGACCCCAGCCTGATTGGCGGCTTCACCGTCAATGTCGACGGCCAAGTGCTCGACGCATCGATTAAGAATGAATTAAATAAATTGCGTTTAAAACTCCTAAGTTAATTTTAATAGTGAGATGATAAACCCAAGTGAAGTATCTGAAATACTGAAACAAGAACTCAGCGACGTCCAGAGCAGGGTGTCGTTCCAGGAGGTTGGCACTGTGCTTGACGTAGGCGATGGCGTGGCTCACGTCTATGGCCTCGACAATGTGGAGGCCAACGAGCTGGTCGAGTTTGAAAACGGCGTGACCGGCGTGGCCATGAACCTCGAGGAAAGCAATGTGGGCGTCATCCTGCTCGACAAGGTGAACTCGGTCTCCGAGGGCATGAGCGTGAAGCGCACGGGCTCTATCGCCTCCATCCCGGTGGGCGAGGGCCTGATGGGCCGCGTGATCAACGTGCTGGGCGAGCCCATCGACGGCAAGGGACCCATCGAGGGCGAGCGCGTGCGTCTGCCTCTCGACCGCAAGGCTCCAGGCGTGATCTTCCGCCAGCCTGTGGAGCAGCCGTTGCAGACGGGCCTCAAGGCCATCGACTCGATGATTCCTATAGGCCGCGGGCAGCGTGAGCTCATCATTGGCGACCGCCAGATTGGCAAGACCGCCATCGCGCTCGACACGATAATCAATCAGAAATCGGAATATGAGGCTGGCAAGCCTGTGTATTGCATCTATGTGGCTATCGGCCAGAAGGCCTCGACTGTGGCCACCCTGGTGGCCTCGCTCGAGCAGCACGGCGCCATGCCCTATACCTGCGTGATCGCAGCCAACGCCAGCGACTCGGCAGCCATGCGCTACTATGCGCCCTTTGCCGGCGCCGCCATCGGCGAGTATTACCGCGACACGGGCCGCGATGCCCTGGTGGTCTACGACGACCTCTCGAAGCAGGCTGTGGCCTACCGTGAGATTTCGCTTATCCTCAAGCGCCCCTCGGGCCGTGAGGCTTATCCTGGCGATATCTTCTACCTGCACAGCCGCCTGCTCGAGCGCGCAGCCAAGATCAACAACAGCCAGGAGGTGGCCTCGCAGATGAACGACCTGCCCGCAGTGCTGAAGGACAAGGTGAAAGGCGGCGGCTCGCTCACGGCTCTGCCCATCATCGAGACCCAGGCTGGCGACGTCTCGGCCTATATTCCTACCAACGTGATTTCGATCACCGACGGCCAGATTTACCTCGAGAGCGGCCTCTTCAACAGCGGCGTGCGCCCGGCAGTGAATGTGGGTATCTCGGTGTCGCGTGTGGGCGGCAACGCCCAAATCAAGTGTATGAAGAAAGTGGCCGGCACCCTCAAGATAGCCCAGGCACAATACCGCGAGCTCGAGTCGTTCACCAAGTTTGGCGGCGACGTCGACCCCGTGACTGCCAAGACCATCGACACGGGTCGCAAGAATCAGCAGCTGCTCATCCAGCCGCAATATCAGCCTTGGCCCGTAGAGGACCAGGTGGCCGTGATATACTGCGGCGTGAATGGCCTGCTGGAGAAGGTGCCCATCGACAAGGTTGCCGAGTTTGAGAAACTCTTCATCCAGTACTTGCACGCCAAGCATCAGGCCGACGTGCTCGATGTGCTCAAGAGCGGCAAGATCGACGACGACGTGAAGGCCAAGCTCACCGCAGCCGCAGCCGAGATCGCCGGCAAGTACACCGCATGAGGAGCTTAAGAAATAACAGCTATATAGATATAGTAAATTATGTCAACATTACGAGAATTAAAAAGTAGAATTGGCTCAGTGTCGTCGACCGAGAAGACAACCTCGGCCATGAAGATGATTTCGAGTGCCAAGATGCACAAGTACACCGCTCAGGTTCAGCGCATGCTGCCCTATCGTGGCATGGTGCAGAGCGTGCTCGGTCACTTGCTCGCAACCGATGTCGAGTTCTCGTCGCCGCTCATCGACGTGCGCGACGTGGCCAAGGTCGCTATCGTGGTCTTTGGCTCGGACGACGGCTTGTGCGGCGCCTACAATGTGAACCTGCTCAAGGCGCTCCTGGCGAGCGTCAAGCAGGTGCGCGGCGAGCTCGGCAATGATGTTGCCATAACTGTTATTCCTGTTGGCAAGAAAATCGTGAAGGCAGTGCAGCACGTGAAGGATGCCGATTTCACAGTATTGACTGTCGACTACATCAACACGCGCAGCACCAGCGACCAGCTGCATGACTTCACCCACATGCTGCTGCGCCGCTTTCTCGACAAGGACTATGACCGCGTGATGCTGCAATACATGCACTTTGTGAGCACCAGCCGCCAAGTGCCCGCTTGCGACCAGATGCTTCCCGTGAGCTACCAGGCTCTGGCCACGGCTGCCGACAAGAAGGCGGCCAATAGCCCCTGCCTCTTTGAGCCCGATGCCAACAGCATCTTCAACAGCGTGCTCCCGCTCTACATTCGCTCCATGATGCAGGAAGTCTTCACCGAGGCCTCGGCTTCGGAGCAGGCTACCCGCGTGATGGCCATGCAGACGGCCAGCGACAACGCCAAGGACCTGCTCGACGACCTCAACCTCGAGTACAACAAGTTGCGCCAGCAAAGCATCACCACCGAGCTGCTCGATATCATAGGCGGCCAGGTGCAACGCTAAAGCGTGCGTGCGCATACTGTCACAATTATTTTAAGGAAGGCGCACAGCGCGCTTGTGTGAAAAGTGTTATGCCGGCAGCGGCGCCTTCCTTTTAAATTTTTTTAGAAAAAACAGGCATAGCACGTAACTTTTTTGTTATCGATAACAAGATATATATATAAAGATATAGACTTATACTTATGAGCATTAAGGAGTATTTCTCTTCTCTTTTTACAGGTTTTCACAGCCTGATTAAGGGTATGGAGGTCACAGGCAAGGAACTTGTGACACCTAAGGTTACCGAACAGTACCCCGAAAACAGGGCTACAAAGAAAATCCCCGAGAGATTTAGAGGTACGTTGGAATTTATCTACGACGACGAGGGCTATCACAAGTGCATCGCTTGCAAAACGTGTGAACGCAATTGCCCCAACGGCACCATTCAGGTCATTACCAAGATGGTAGACCTGCCCAATGGCAAAAAGAAAATGAAGCTCGACCGCTACATGTATGACCTGGGCAGCTGCACATTCTGCAACCTGTGCGTCTTGACGTGCCCCACCCATGCAATACGCTTCAGCAACGACTTCGAGCAATCGGTGTTCCGCCGCGAGGTGCTGCTCAAGCAGCTCAACTACCTGCCCGAGAAGGAGAAACCGGCCCCTGCTCCTAAGCCCGCAGCCGCCAAGCCTGCTCCTGCAGCCGCTGCTGCACAACCCGCAGCCGCTCCAGCCGCCGCTAAGCCCGCCGCTCCAGCTGCCGCCAAGCCAGCCGAGCCCGCTGCCAAGCCGGCACCCGAAGCCCCCAAGGCCGACAATAAAGTTGAAAATAAAGAAAAATAACATATAATGGATTCAGTAGGAAATATCATTTTGTATTTCATAATTGCGATCGCAATTATCGTGTTTTCGGTACTGACCGTAACAACCAAGAAGATTCTGCGCGCGGCAACCTACTTGCTCTTTGTGCTGCTCGCCACGGCTGTGATCTACTTCCAGATGGACTTCCAATTCCTGGGAGCAGTGCAAATCGCAGTCTATGCCGGCGGCATAGCGGTGCTCTTTGTGTTTGCCATCATGCTCACCCACAAGCCTGGCAAGGCTGCGCAGCCCATCACCAGCCACAAGCGGGCGCTGGGCCTCACGGCCTCGATTGCCGGTGTGGTTGTGTGTGCCTATGCGCTCTTCAGTTACGGCAACAAGTGCCTCCAGACTCTTGCTCCTGCCGGCGACGGTGACTACGACATGGCCACGCTGGGCCATGCGCTGCTCGACTCCAACACCGTTGGCTATCTACTGCCCTTCGAGGCTATCAGTGTTTTGTTGCTTGCATGTATCATTGCCGGTGTTGTAATCGCACGCCGCCGCTAAACTTAAAGAGGAATTATGGAATTACCACTGTTTATGTATCTCATTCTCAGCCTCGTGATGTTTGGCTGCGGAGTTTATGGGTTTATCACCCGCAAAAATATGATTGCAATCTTGATTTCGATCGAGCTCATGCTCAACTCAGTCGACATCAACTTTGCTGTGTTTAACCGTTATTTGTTCCCTGGCTCAATCGATGGCATGTTTTTCGCCCTGTTTGCTATCGCGATTGCCGCAGCCGAGACTGCTGTAGCGCTTGCCATCGTGATCAATGTGTATCGCATTGCCAAGAAGGTGGACATCAATCAAATCACTAAATTGAAATTTTAAGAGTCATGTCTTTCGATTTATCTATACTTGTCTTGGCCATCCCGTTGTTCATGTTCCTTTTCCTGGGAATTGTGGGCGTGAAGATGGGAAAGAAAGCCACAGGCTGGATTGGCGTCGCCTCGATGCTTGTCACACTGGTCATATGCTACGGCATTGCCTTGACCTATTTCTTCCAAACGCCGCTGGTGAATGGCGTGCACCAGACCCTGATTCCTTACAACTGGGACTGGCTGAGCTTCACCAATAAGCTGGTAGTGCGCCTGGGCGTGCTCATCGACCCCATCTCGGCCATGATGCTGGTGGTGGTGTCGACCGTGTCGTTTCTTGTGCACCTGTTCTCGATAGGCTACATGAGCGACGAGGTGGGCAAGCCCGAGAAAGGCTTCCAGCGCTACTACTCATTCCTGCAACTTTTCACCTTCTCGATGCTGGGCCTGGTGGTGTCGACCAACATTTTCCAGATGTTTATCTTCTTTGAGATGGTGGGCGTTTCGTCCTACCTGCTCATTGGCTTCTACTACACATCGCCTGCTGCCATCCATGCTTCTAAGAAGGCATTTATCGTGACCCGCCTGGCCGACCTCTTCTTCCTGCTGGGTGTGATTGTGATGAGCTACTACACGGGCACGCTCGACTTCTTCAAGGATGCCAGCCACAATGTGATGGCCAGCCTGCTCGACAACCCGCAGTCGACCATTGCCGCATGCACGGGCTCCTTTATGGGCTGCTCGGCTATCGCATGGTCGCTCACGATGATATTTATAGGCGGCGCCGGCAAGTCGGCCATGTATCCCCTGCACATTTGGCTGCCCGACGCCATGGAGGGCCCTACTCCTGTGTCGGCCCTCATCCACGCTGCCACCATGGTGGTGGCTGGTGTGTTTCTGGTGGCCCGCATGTTCCCCGTCTATGTGCTGGAGCCTGTGGTGATGAACACCATCCTGGTGGTGGGCGCCTTCACCGCATTCTATGCCGCTGCCGTGGCCTGCGTGCAGAGCGATATCAAGCGCGCCCTGGCTTTCTCCACCATTTCGCAGATTGCCTACATGATGACGGCTCTTGCAGTGAGCACGAGCACCACGGGCGAGGGCTCGCTGGGCTACATGGCCAGCCAGTTCCACCTGTTCACCCACGCCATGTTCAAGGCACTGCTCTTCTTGTGCGCCGGCTCGATTATCCACTGCATTGGCAGCAACGAGAATTCAGAGATGCACGGCTTGCACAAGTACATGCCCATCACCAGCATCTGCTTCCTCATTGGCTGCTTGGCTATCTCGGGCATTCCGCCCTTTGCCGGCTTCTTCAGCAAGGACGAGATCATCGTGGCCTGCTTCCACAAGAATGTGGGCTGGGGCCTGTGGATGATGCTCGTGGCTGGCATGACGGCATTCTACATGTTCCGCACCTATTACCTCATCTTCTTCTGGAAGAAGCATGAGACTCCTGCCGGCAAGCATCAGCCTCACGACATGCCCTGGACCATGACCCTGCCGCTCATCATCCTGGCAGTGGTGTCGTGTGTGGCAGGCTTCGTTCCTGCCCACGACCTGGTTACCGCCAATGGCGCCCCGCTTGAGACCCACACCGAGTGGCCTATCGCAATAGGCAGCATATGCGTGGCACTGGTGGGCATAGGCCTGGCCACCGCCCTCTACTACAAGGAGAATGGCGTGCCCACTCGCATGAAGAATGCCTGCCTGGGCCTGTGGACGGCCGCCTATCACCGCTTCTACATGGATGAGTTCTACCAGTTCATCACCCACAAGATCATATTCCAAGGCATCTGCAAGCCTATCGCTTGGTTCGACCGCCACATCATCGACGGCTTCATGAATCTGCTGGCCGACGGCACCAACTCGCTGAGCTACTCGATACGCAAGCTGCAAGGCGGCGCCGTGCAATCCTATGTATACGTCTACCTGATGGGTGCTCTTGCCATTGCAGTTGTGACTATGGTGTGCATTTTAATCTAAGCTACGGTTCTGTTTAATTAACAAGATTATGATTTTTGATAATATACTGATTTATTTTGTTATCGTCCCCGTGCTCACTCTCGGCGGACTTGCTCTGTGTCAAAACAAGGGCATCAAGGCGATTAGAACCGTTGCGGTGACTGGCGCCAGCATCTTGATGGCGCTGGCTCTCTATCTGGTTTACTACTTCTTGCAGCAGCGTGGCGCTGGCAACAACGCCGAGATGCTGCTCACGCAGGAGTGGACCTGGTATGCCCCTCTTAATATAAAGCTGGCTCTCGGCGTCGACGGCGTGTCGGTGTCGATGATACTGCTCTCGGCCTTCATCGTCTTTGCAGGCGTCTTCGCCTCGTGGAAGATGGACCCGCTGCCTCGCCAGTTCTTCATGTGGTTTTTCCTGCTCTCGACGGGTGTGTTTGGCTTCTTCATCTCGATCGACCTGTTCACCATGTTCATGTTCTACG
>OMUK01000025.1 GCA_900314215.1 uncultured Prevotellaceae bacterium | reverse complement strand
ACGGCCGCGAAAGCCGTGCAGCACCCAGGGCACGCTGCGCCTCGATCCTTTCCAGGCCTGCAACAACTGGCCGCTGGTGCGCACCATGTGGAGCACCAGGGGCTTGCCTAGCTGCTCGGCGAGGGCAATGTGCTGCTGCAAGTAGCGCCACTGCACATCGAGCGGGGCGCCCTGCAGGGGGTCGAGCCCGGTCTCGCCTATCGCCACCACCTGCTCGTGGGCGGCGCAGCGGGCTAGCAACTCCACATGGGCATCGGTCGCCTCGCGGGTGTGCCAGGGGTGGATGCCCACCGAGTAGAGCCGCCCTGGCTGGGGATTGAAATCCTGAGGGTCGACGCTGATAATCTCGGTCACAGCATCATGGCCGTGGGGCTGGTGGGTGTGGAAGTCGACAATCATGGCACGGGGTCGTAGCCGCTGCCGCCCCAGGGGTTGCAGCGCAAGATGCGCTTCACGGCCAGCCAAGTGCCCTTGAAGGGGCCATACTTCTTGATAGCCTGTAGGGCATAGGTGCTGCACGTGGGGGTGTAGCGGCACACTGGCGGCGTGAGCGGCGAGATGAATTTCTTGTAGAACATGATAGGCACGATGAGCACCCAGCCCAGCGCCTTCATCACCCAGTGGAAGCCGGTCTTCAATATGTGGAGCAGCTTAGTCATGGGCGGCTTGGGCTATGCGCGACAGGATATCGCGCATTTTCTCCTCGATCACGGCATAGGGCGCCACGTGGGTCGAGAGATACACGATGGCCATGTCGACGCTCTTGCCCTCCTGCTCGAGTGCAGGGAGCAACAAGGGGCGGTTGAGGCGGTAGGCCTCGCGGGTGCGGCGGCGCAGCAGCACGCGCTTCACGGCACGGTGCATCTTCTTCTTGGGAATGGTGATCATGAAGCGTGCCGGGGCCTCGGGGCGGGCCTCGCCCAGGGTGTAGACGGCACGCAGCGGGTAGGCCATCACGCTGTGCCCGTGGGCAAACGCCTGGTCGATGGCCGTGCGGCTGCACAGCTTCTCTCGCTTATATAACTTGTTGCTCTCCATTCCAGTTGCAAAGATACTAAAAACACTTCACACTCTTGCCAGCCATTCACTGAATAAAAATTCCCTGCCGCCATGGTTAAGCCGACTTGTAGGGGCCAGTCTTGTGCCGGCCCATGATAATGTTATATTTTATTTTATTGATTATTAGGTATTTCTTGCAACCTAGCGACCTCAAGGGCCGCATCCTGCCAATTGCATTCACCCACTAGTCAAGAGGGCACAGTGAAAAAGAGAACTGGAGACAGCGACGCGCTCGATGAGCGTGTGGTCGCATGTCTCCAGCTTCTATCGTTTTGCAGTAGAATGTGCTGATCGTTTTATTTCTTGCTCTTATTGGACTTCTCGAGATACTTGCCTATGGCGGCGGCCATGCTCGGGGTCTCGGTCGTGGTGGTGATGTCGAGGCGCAGGCCCGATGCCTTGATCTCCTCGATGGTCTTGGAGCCCATGCCACCTATGGCAATCTCGCCCTGCTTGAAATCGGGGAAATTGCTCAGCAGGCTCTTGATGCCCGTGGGGGTGAAGAAGATGAGCATGTCGTAGTCAAACGGCTCGTCGGGACCGAAGTCGTTGCTCACGGTGCGATACATCACGGCCCGCTTGAAATTGATATCCTTGGTCTCAAGCTGGGGCAGCTTCGACTCGTGCACGTCGCTCACGGGGTAGAGGAATGTCTCCTTCTTGTGCTTCTCGATGAGAGGCATCAGGTCGCCGGGGAGGCCTGTCTCGCTGTAGAAGATCTTGCGCTTGCGATACACAATGTATTTTTGCAGGTAGTGGGCCACAGTCTCGCTGATGCAGAAGTACTTCATCGTGTCGGGCACATCGTAGCGCAATTCTTTGGCCAGGCGGAAGTAGTGGTCAATTGCAGTGCGGGCGGTGAAAATCACGGCAGTATAATCGCCAAGCGAAATCTTCGATTGGCGAAATTCTCTTGAAGTCAAGCCTTCAACTTTGACGAAAGGACGAAAAACAATGTTCACGCCATATTGCTTCTCCAAGTCATAATAGGGTGACTTCTCCGAGGATGGCTTAGGCTGAGAAACCAGAATTTTTTTAATCTTCACTATTCAAAATTGTTTGTATGACGGTAAAAAATCACAAAGAGCTATTGCACCGGCACAGTACAAAACAGGGGGTACAATTTCGACGGCGCAAAGGTACAAAATAAAATAGATACTTGATTGCAAATTGTTGAAAAAAATCCTAAAACCTTTGCAAATAAAAACGATACGGGCGCAAATATAGAGAGAAATCGCAATAATGAGTGTGATTTCGATAGTTTGTGGGTAAACCATGAGCGCGATGGCTACCGGAAACAGTAGCAGACCGAGCAGCGACTGCGAGGCTTTGTAGCCGCTTGTCCATATCGAGGTGCCCACAGAGTCGCTGAAGGTGTAGCCCAGCACGTAGTAGAGCGCCAGCTGGGCCAGGTAGAAGACGACCGACCAGGCCACGAGCACCACCACATGCAGGGTGACGCTGCCGCTGAGCACGGGTTGCATGCCGGGCATGAGATAGCCTATGGCATAGAAGGCGATGAGGCCCATCATCACGCAGGTGTTGAAGATGAGGGCGCTCAAGATGCCCAGGTCGCTCACGGTGTGGTCGTCAAATAGGTTGTCGCGCTTGCGCGTGGAGAACATGTTGTGCACAAAGCTCTGGATATACATGTAGCCCTTGCTGTAGCTCAAGGTGATGAGCAGGGCGCTCAGCAGCAAGAGTGCCATCGAGCCGGTGTCGTGCAGGGGCGAGTGGCTATAGAGGCCGGGCTTCTCGCCGGCTGGCACCTCCATCACGGGCATGTCGGCCAGGTGCTTGCGGGGCACGTTGTTGCCCTGGCGGGGCGGGAAGCCTTGTGGATACATGGGCTTCCAGTTGAGCTCGGCGCTGTCGTGGGCGGCAGTGTCGGTCTTGAGAGCGGCGCCCGTGCTGGCATGGGCGGCTTGCGCCTGCTGTGATATGTGCTGTTGCGTTGTGGGCATTTCTTTACGTGATCAATCAATATTTCGACTCGGCGGGCGTTACGCCCTCGGCGAGCTCGTGCTCCAGCGCCTCGAGGGCGCGGAGCGGGGTTTCGGCCACATGCCACAGGTGCTCGTGCGAGGCACGCATGAAGCCCTGCTTCACGCAGCGTTCCACCATTTCCACGAGAGGGTTCCAAAAGCCGATGGTGCTCAAGAGCACGATGGGCTTCTCGATGATGTTGAGCTGGCGCCAGGTGAACACTTCCATGAGCTCCTCGATGGTGCCGCAGCCGCCGGGCAGGGCGATGAAGGCGGTGGCCATGCTTGCCATGCGCTCTTTGCGCTCGTGCATGTCGGCTGTCACGATGGTGGTGGTGAGGCGGTTGTAGCCCCAACCGTTGTCGACCATAAACTTGGGTATCACACCGGTCACTGTGCCGCCAGCGTCGAGCACGCCGTCGCTCACGGCGCGCATCAGGCCCTGGTTGCCGGCGCCGTTGATGCAGCCCCAGCCGTGCTGTGCCATGAGCTGGCCCAGTTCACGGGCGGCATCGGTATAGGTGCACTCGATGTGGCTGCTTGATGCGCCAAACACGCATATCTTTCCTCTCTCTTCCATTTCGGGTGCAAAGATACTAAAAAGAAACAAGATGCGGCCGGCGAGCCCAATCTAAATTCAAGCCGAAGGCCTCGGGCGCCCATATTGCGGCAAAAATGAGGGCAAATTGTTAAATAACGCTAAATTCAAACAAAAAGATGCCGAAAAATTATGTTGTGTAACATATTTAGCATACTTTTGTATCGGTTTTTCATGGTATTAGTTTTTAAGGTTTGCGAAATACCTGGCGTCGTGACGACGGTTTTTATTTCGTTTTGTTTAAGGTTTATGTTAATGGTATTAGAAGGTTAATTAGTTAAGCAATCCGCGATAGTGATATCACGGATTTTTTTTTGTCCCTTGATTTTTGTGATCATCCTAGAGCCAGCCGGCCTCTTTGTACCAGGCGATGGTCTCGTGTATGCCATGCTCCAGGTCGTAGTGCGGAGTGAAGTGCAGGTCGCGGCGGGTGTCGCTGGTGTTGCACAGCCAGTTGCGCTGCTTCAAGATGTTGTATTTGTCGTTGTTGAGCGGAGTGCCGTTGCCTGTGAACTTGGTGTAGAGGCTGCCGAAGAAGCATATCACGCGCAGCAGCCACAGCGGGCAGGTGATGGGTATCACAAAGTGCTTGTGCAGCTCCTTGAGCACGATTTTGCGGAATTCCTGCTGGCTATAGGCGCGGTCCTCGCTCAGGAAATACACGCGGCGCTTGGGGCCTGCCTCGAGGGCGTTGAGCACAGCCACGGCCAGGTCTTTGACGTAGATGAAGGTGAGCATCTGCTTCTTGAAGCCCACGCTGAAGTCGAAGCCGCGCTTGATGGATTTCATCATCAGGTAGTAGTCCTTCTCGTGGGGGCCATAGACGCCTGTGCAGCGGAATATGGTGTAGGGGAAGGTGGGGTTGAAGGTGGAGAGGTAGGCCTCGGCCTTGGCCTTCGACATGCCATACTGGGTGTTGGGCACCACCTCGTCGGTCACCTTGAAGGGGGTGTAATTCTTCTCGTCGCCGGCGCCCATCACGCTCAGGCTGCTCATGAGCAGGAAGGTCTCGGGCTCGGCGTGCAGTTGCTTGAGGGTGTCGACCATGAGCTTGAGGTAGCCATAGTTCACGCGCTCAAAGGCCTGGTAGTTGGGGGCCTTGGTGGCGCCCAGGTTGTGCACCACATAGTCCCACTTGCCGCCATTTTGCTCGATGGTGGCCTGCAGGGTGGCCCGCAGCGCATCGGGGTCGTTGAAGTCGAGCTCGATGAAGTGGATGCGCTCGTCGGTGAGGAATTGGCGGCTGGTGGTGTGTCGCACGGCTGCCCACGTCTCGTAGCCGCGCTTGAGCGCCTCGGCCACGATGAAGCCGCCTATAAAGCCGCCGGCGCCTGTTACTAGTATTCTTTTTGCCATGATTAGAGAGTTGCTATTGATGATTGTTTCTGCGTGGGGTGGGGCACCCAGCCTTCCCCGTTATGGTTGCACGATGCTTTTTATCTTATTGATGACTGCAGCGGGCTCGATGCCGGTCAAGCAGTGGTAGTCGCCGTAGCGGCAGGGCTTCTGGCCAAATACCGAGCAGGGGCGGCAGGGCAGGTCGAGCTGCACGGCGTTGCTCATGGGTTGCTTCCAGCCCATGAAGCCGCAATAGGGGTGGGTGGCGCCCCATATCGACACCACCGGCGTGCCCACGAGCGAGGCCATGTGCATGTTGGCCGAGTCCATCGACACCATCACGTCGCACAGCGCCAGGAGGGCAAACTCGTCGGTGAAGTTGTGCTTCAACTCGGCCACCGACATGGTGTGGGCATATTTGCTCATGAGCGCGTGCAGCGCTTTCTTCTCTTGGGCGCCGCCGCCAAAGAGGAATATCCTCACCCCTGGCCAGGTGGATAGCTCGCTCACGACTTGCTCGAGCTGTGCCATGGGGTAGACCTTGCCCTGGTGCTGCGAGAATGGCGCGATGGCTATCCAGTGCTCGCCGGCGTCCTTGGCGGGCAGGAGCGGGCTCTTGGGCGACTTGAAGCCTTGGAAGCTCTCGGTGTAGCCGAAGCCCAGCCGCTCAAAGACGGCCACGTAGCGGTCGTGCGAGGTGGTGAGCTGGCGGTGCAGCTTGCCGCGGCACAGCTGTTTCTTCTCGCCGCGGCCCTTGTCGATTTTGGCCACCTTGATGCCGTGCAGGCGCATCGAGGCGTCGATGGCCCAGGAGCGCAACACGTCGTGCAAGTCGGCCACGGCATCGATGTGGTATTGCTGGCGCAGCTCGCGGGCGAGCCTGAGCATGCCGCCTAGGCCCTTGTAGTCGGTAGTGACCTCGGCATCTACCACCTCCAGATTGGCCGGGCGCTCTATCATCATGCAGGCGGGCCAGGGGCGGGTGAGCATCACAAAGCGCGTGGCAGGGTAGGACTGGCACAGCGAGTAGACCACCGGGATGGCGATGGCCACGTCGCCCAGGGCCGAGAATCTCACCACCAGCACATTGCGAGGCAGAGCCGTGCCGCTACTTCTTGCCATAGAGCACGGGGTTGGTAGCGGGGTCGTTGTACATCTTCATCTGGCGGTACACTTTCATATACTTGCGGCCAGCGGCGATGTCGTCGAGCAATTGGGCGATGGCGGTCGAGAGGTCGTCGCGCTGCTCAAGCAGCACGTCGAGCTTGGCTTGGCAGCGGGCAATGTGCTCGGGGCTGGCGTCGGTGCGCTCCACTTGCTCGCGCATGTGGTAAATCTTGAGGGCGAGTATCGACAGGCGGTCGATGGCCCAAGCCGGGCTCTCGGTGTTGATGGTGGCGCCTGGCAGGGGCTTCACGTGGCTGTAGAGATTGCGGAAGTAGGTGTCGATCTTCTCCACCAGGTCGGTGCGGTCTTGGTTGCTCTTGTCGATGCGGCGCTTCAGGGCCAGGGCGGCCACCGGGTCGATGGCGGGGTCGCGTATGATGTCCTCCAGGTGCCACTGCACGGCGTCGATCCAGTTCTTGGCCATGAGGTCGTGCTCGATGGTGCCCTCTTTGTAGGGGTTCTCAACTTGGGCGTCGACGTCGTCGGTCACGTGGTAGAGGGCGACGGTGTCGTTAAATATCTTGTTGCAAGTGTCTACGAGTGTCATAATCTTTTTCTTAACGGGTTGACGTGGGGCAAAGGTACGTTAAATTGGCGTCAATATCAAAAAAAGCATTAACTTTGCACATTAATAAAGAAAATCTTCACAGTAATGGGTGACAATACTTATTCCAACGAGGCCGAGCTCAAGGCGACAGTGCACAAGCTGGCCGACGTGGCTAAGACGCAACGCATGTGCCACATGCGCTATGGCAGCGAGCCGCTGCCCAGTCAGGACATGATCAAGCAGATTGTGGCCCTGTGCCGCGAGTTGCTGTTCCCGGGCTTCTTCGGCATGGGCAATGTCAACAGCTACAACCTGGAGTATGTGATAGGCCTGCAGTGCGAGCGGCTCAAGGCGATGCTTGAGTCGCAGGTGGCTGCCGGGCTGGCCTTTGAGCTGCCCTGCGACAAGGCCGACTTGAGTGGTCTCTACAGCAAGGCCGAGGAGATAACCCGCCAGTTCATCTACCGCCTGCCCGAGTTGCGCCGCGTCTTGCACGACGACGTTGAGGCCATCTACAACGGCGACCCCGCCGCCACCACCTATGAGGAAGTCATCTATTGCTACCCCTCGGTGAAAGCCATCACCAATTATCGCCTGGCCCACGAGCTGCTGGTGGCCGGCGTGCCCATCCTGCCGCGCATGATCACCGAGATGGCCCACAGCGAGACCGGTATCGACATTCACCCGGGGGCCAGGATAGGCCGCCACTTCGCCATCGACCACGGCACGGGTGTGGTGATAGGTGCCACCACCATCATAGGCGACAATGTGAAGATATACCAGGGCGTGACCTTGGGCGCCCGCAGTTTTGCCCTCGACGACAACGGCAACCCGGTGAAGGGGGTGCCCCGCCATCCCATCATTGGCAACAATGTGGTCATCTACAGCAATGCCACCATCCTGGGCCGCATCCACGTGGGCGACGACGCTGTGGTGGGAGGCAACATCTGGGTCACCACCGATGTGGCTCCCGGCGAGCACCGCGTGCAAGCCAAGCCCAGCAAGGCTTAGCGCCACGCCCCCAGGTGCCGCACGCGACCAATTGTTTTTTAGAGAAAAATATTTGGCTTTAATTTTCTTTCTTAGCTCGACTTGCAGTACCTTTACATAAGTTACGCTGCGTCTTGGAAATACAAACTCAAAAACAAGTTCTTGATTTTGTATTTCGCTCGACTTGCAGTAACGTTGTATAAGTTACGCTGCGTCTTGGAAATACAAACTCAAAAACAAGTTCTTGATTTTGTATTTCGCTCGACTTGCAGTAACTTTGCAGTCGAAATTCTTAGCAAGAGTTCTTTTACACTGTAACTTGAAATTTTCCTAACAAAAATAACTATTCTACACGATGAGTGAAAAATTTGAAATGGTGGCTAAGACCTTTCAGGGTCTGGAAGGTGTATTGAGCGACGAACTGAAGGCACTGGGCGCCACCGATGTGCAGCAAGGCAATCGCATGGTATCGTTCACTGGCGACAAGGAGATGATGTATCGTGCCAACTTCTGCCTGCGCACGGCCCTGCGCGTGCTCAAGCCCATCTACAAGTTCCGCTCGGCCGATGCCGACGACCTCTATGAGCAAGTGAAGCGCTACGACTGGACGCAGCTCATGGACGCGAGCAAGACCTTTGCCATCGACTCCACGGTGTATAGCGAGAGCTTCCGCCATTCACGGTTTGTGACCTATCGTGTGAAAGACGCCATAGCCGACTTCTTCATGGAGAAAGAGGGACGGCGCCCCTCGATACGCCTCAACGGCCCCGACCTGCGCCTCGATGTGCACATCTCGGGCGAGGAGGTGACCATCTCGCTCGACTCCTCGGGCGACCCGCTCTACAAGCGCGGCTGGCGTGTGGCGCAGACCGAGGCACCCATCAACGAGGTGCTGGCTGCCGGCATCATCGAGCTCAGCGGCTGGCACGGGCAGTGCAACCTGGTCGACCCCATGTGCGGCTCGGGCACATTCCTCATCGAGGCTGCCCTCATTGCCGCCAACATCAATCCTGGCGTGTATCGCAAGGACTATGCCTTCCAGCACTGGAGCGACTACGACCAGGAGATGTTTGAGAAAATCTACAACGACGACTCGGGCGAACGTGAGTTCACCCACAAGATATATGGCAGCGACGTGGCTGTGCAGGCAGTTGCCATCGCCGAGGCCAATATCAAGAATGCCGGCTTGACCAAGATGATCGAGGTGAAGCAGCAAGACCTGCGCGACATCACCGAGGTGCCCGAGAAGGGCGTGGTGATCACCAATCCGCCCTATGGCGCACGCCTCAAGTATGAAGACATCGAGGACCTGTACCGCTCGATTGGCGAGAAGCTCAAGAAGGTGTTCACGGGCTACGACGCGTGGCTCATCACCTACGACCGCGGCCTCACCTCGCTCATCGGTCTGCACCCCTCGGTGACCTATCCGTTGCTCAATGGCGAGCTGGAGTGCGAGCTGCGCGAGTATGTGATGTTTGAGGGCTCCTACAAGGAGATGAAGCGTGCCGGCGGCTCCCTGCGCAACAAGGACTTCCGCGCCAGCGACAAGGAGCGTGGTGCCAATCGCCGCCCGTTCAGGGAGAGCTTTGGCAAGGATGGCGACCGCAAGCCCCGCCGCTATGGTGACCGCGACGGCGAGGGCCGCCGCTATGAGGGGAAAGACGGTGACCGCAAGTCCCGCCGCTATGGCGACCGCCGTGGCGACCGCGACGACGAGCAGCGCCGCCCGCCCCGCCGCTTCG